>JBAUWJ010000036.1:0-52558 GCA_049583715.1 Arenicellales bacterium
CGGGGGGTGGGATCATCGACCTGGTAATCGACGAGGACGTCGCCTTTCCCGCCCGCCTGCTCCGACCCGGTGAGCACCGTGACCGTGCGCGCCTCGCTCAGTGCGCTACCGAAGTGAACAGGGGGGATGGTCAGCTTTCCGGTTCCCTTCGGCATCAGCACCACCTTCCATTTCAGGTCGTAGCTCGTGCGGCCATTGACGATGGAGATGCTGCTGCTCTGGTTCTGGTCGACGACATCGAAATCCTTTTGAAGCGGCGTGAAATCCGGCTGTCCCACATGCTGGTCGGCGTCGTAGGTCACCACGATGGACTGCCCGGGAGCGACCTCGTCCTGGTCGACCGTGGTCGTCACCGTCGCCTGCGCGACCTGGCTGAAGATCAGGCACAAGCACAGGATCCAACGCGGCTTCACCAGGGATTCTCCTCCTGCTGCTCGTCACGCCGGCGCTGCTGGTACTGATACCGGAACTTGCGCCGCAGCAGTCCGCCTGGATCATCGGGGATGCGGCGAAGCCATTGCTCCATGGCGGCCTGCTGCTCCGGCGTCTGAGATTCAGGGGAAACGTCGCGGGCAGCAGCCGACTGGTCCTTCCGGCCCGCCTCCTGGCCCCGGTCCTGGCCTTTCGCGCGGCCCTTCGCCTGTTCGTTCGACAGGTCCTTTGTCCGCCCCCTGGTCTGATCGGGGGTCGACTTCCGCCGGCGTTCGCCGTCGGCAGACGCCGAGCGCTCGGCAGAGTTTTGGGGCCGGTCGCTCGAGCTCGCCGATTTCGATCCCTGCTGCCCGTTGTCTTTCCCGGATCTATCGGACCGCTGCCCCCCGGCGGCTTGTTGATCCTTGTCGCCCGCCTGCCGCCCGCTGCCGTTCTTGTCCTTCTGCCCGTTTTGGCCGGCCTCTTTTTGCTGTTTCTGCCGGCCCTGCGAGCCGGACTTGTTCGAATGCTGCATCATCTTCTCGACAACCTCGAGGTTGTGGCGGGCGTCTTTGTTGCCGGGGTCGCGCTTCAGGACCGTCTTGTACTCTTTCGCCGCGCCTTCGAGGTCACCGAGGCGCGCGAGGGCGTTGCCGCGATTGTAGTGTGCATCCGGGTCGTCCATCCGCCCCCAGGCCTCCGCGGACCGCTTGTACCGGCCGGCCCGGTACCAGGCCGCCGCCTGCCAGCGCTTGTCTTTGAAGGTCCGTGCCGCGGAGGCATAGTCCTTGTCGTGCATTTTGCGCGCCGCGCGCTGGTCGGCATTGAGCCACAGGTGGTCCCAGTCCAACGCCTGCGCGGGAGGCGGGGCCAGATACAGAAGCAACCCGAGACCGGCGTACAGGGCCGGCGCCGCGAGCCGGGCGGCGTCCTCGATCGTTCTTCGGCAGCCGCCCTGGCGCGCACTCATTCCAGAGTCCCCCGGCGGAACAAAGGCAGCACCAGCAACAGCACCAGCGGCAGGAGCCACGGTCCCTCCTCGCGCCAGCGATCGGTCTTCAGCGAGCTGCGCACCGCGCCTGCCCCGGTGCCGCGTCCCGGCGCCAGCACCTTCCTGAGGTCAGCGTCGTCCAGGCGACAGCGTGCGTAGACGCCGCCGCCCTTTAGGGCCAACGCCTCGAGGGCCGGCTCGTCGAGACGGGCCAACACGATGTTTCCCTTGTTGTCCTTGACGTAGCCATTGCCGGATGGAATGGGCGCGCCCGCAGGGGTGCCGACGCCGATGACCGACAGGGTATAGCCCGCTTTGTTCAGGCGCTCGAGGGCCTGGTCGATGTCGGGTCCGCTTTCGCTGTCGGTGACCAGGAGCACCCGACCCCTCGGGGCGCCGGCCTGCTCCAGCAACCGGCGTGCGCGGTCGATGGCCCGGTCGGTACGCGTGCCGGGCGCCGGCATGATGCCCGGATCGAGGCTCGGCAGCATGGCTGCGATAGTCCGCGTATCGTCCGTCAGCGGCGTCACGACGAAGGCGTCGCCGGCATACGCCACCAGGGCCGTCTGCCCATCGACGCGGCGGTGGAGCAGGTCCAGGATCTTGTGGCGGGCGACGACCAGACGGCTCGGGTCAACGTCGGCCGTCTCCATGGAAGCGGACAGGTCCAGCGCGATCACCAGCGCGGACTTGCCGCGGTATACGGGCTGGGGCAGCTCGCGCCACACGGGTCCCGCCAGCGCGGTCAACACCAGCAGCCCCGCGAGTGCCGCCAGCGGGTAGAACAAAGCGGATCTCGTGCGACCTTCGGTGTCCACCACGAACGGCAGCAGCCGGGGATCGCAGATCCTGACCCAGGAGGAGTCGGCTCGCGCGGAGCGCCGGACCCAGATCACCAGCGCCAGCCAGAGCGGGATCGCGGCGAGCCAGTCCGGGCGCAGGAAATGAAAGCCGTCCATCACGCCGTCACCCGCCCGCGCGCCATCATCACCAGCAGACCCATGGCGATGACGAGGGCCACACCCAGCGGCCACATGAACAGCGCCGTGATGGGCCTGAAATGCAGGGGCTGCTGCACCACCGGCTCAAGCTTGTCCAACAGGGCGTAGATGTGCTCGAGCTGCGCCGTGTCCTTGGCGCGGAAGTAGCGCCCCCCCGTCATTTGCGCGATCCTGGTCAAGGCGTGCTCGTCGAGATCCTCGGAAGGATTGACGTAGCGGGTGCCGAACAGGGTCTGCACCTCCATCGCGTCCGCGCCGATGCCGATGGTGTAGATTTTCAGGCCGGCCGAGGCGGCGAGCCGGGCGGCCCGCAGCGGCGACACCTCTCCGGCGGTGTTGGCCCCGTCGGTCACCAGGATCAGAACCTTGTCCTTCACGTGATCGTGGCGAAGGTGCTTCACGGCCAGGCCGATGGCGTCGCCGATGGCCGTCTCCCGGCCGGCGAGACCGATCACCGCCTCATCGAGAAGCTGGTGGACGGTGGCCCGGTCGAAGGTCAGCGGCGCCTGCACGTAGGCGTTGCGTCCGAACAGGATGAGTCCGATGCGGTCTCCCTTGCGGCGACCGATGAATTTGCCGACGATGGCCTTGGTGGCCGTCAGGCGGTCGACGTCGCGGCCGTTCAGTTGGAAGTCCTGGACGCCCATGGAACCGGACAGGTCCACGGCAAGCATGAGGTCCCGGCCGCTCACGGGCAAAGCCGTGGGCTTCCCCAGCCACTGGGGCCGCGCCGCTGCCAGCACCAGGGCCGTCCATACCGCGAGGATCACCCACAAGGGCCAGCGCCGCGCCCAGACGGCATGCTCGTCGGCGCGCGCCGGGGAAAAGTCGGACAGGAATGGCGTGCGCAGGGCGCTGCGGCGGGCGGGGGGCACGGGGCGCGTCGCCCACCGTACCAGCAGGGGCAACGGCCAGGTCGCCAGGACCCACCACCATTCGAAGTGGATCATGCTGCCTCTGCCGCGTGCCGCAGCGCATGACCGACCCAGCGCCGGACCGCGGCCAGCACGGGGCGCACCTCGATCGCCGGGGCCGGCCGGTACGGCGCCTGGGCCAGCGCCTCCAGTAAGTCCGGGTCCACGTCGCGCGGGCCGGTACGGCGCAGCCACTCCACCCAGCCTTCGCCCGCGCGGCCGGCGAGCCGCGGTTCGCGGGAGACCGTCACGGCCACCCGTCGCAGCAGCACCGACACCCGCTCCAGGGTACGGGCGACGTCGCCGGAGGCATCGAAATCCCGCTCGATCGACGCCAGCTCGCCCAGAGCGTGCCGGCGCAGGCGGCGCCTCCCCGCGCGTCGCAAGCCGACCCTCACCAGCGCCCTGACCAGCAGATAAAGCAGCACCAGCGCGGGAAGCAGCAGCCACCATCCGATCGCCGGCGGCCACCACGGGACGTGGGCGGGAAGATGGATATCGTTGAGCGGCAGCTTCTCGAACACGATTCCTCGGGCAGGATCAGTGACTGAGCTGGGCGCGAAGCAGAGCCAACGGGTCGTCGTTCGTCGAGCAGGCGACGTAGCGGGAGGAGGTCTTGCCGCAGAACCGGCGCGCGACTTCGCTGCGGTCGCGGAACTGCGCGTGGTAGCGTTCGCGGTGCCGGTGGCTCCGCGTGTCGATGAAGAGCTCACGCTCGCCACTTCTGAGAAGGTATCGCCCGGGCGGCGGCAGCTCCGCCTCGATGGGGTCGTGAATCATGATCAGGACCAGGGTGCTGTGGCGGGCCGCCTGGGCGAGCAGGTCCTGCGCCTGCCGGCCGAAGCCGCGGAAGTCGCTCAACACGAACACCAGGCTTCCCGGATGGGCAACGCGGCGCAGTCGCGCCGCCATGGTCGTCATGCCCGCGTCGCTGGAACCGTTGTCCCGGCCCTTGCTTTGGCCTTGGCCGTCCGGGTAAGCCGCGAAACCGCACAGCGCGCTGATGAGATCGAGAACCCCCCGGGAGCCGCGCTTCGGCCGCAGCTCCCGGTGCCCGCCGCCGGACCACAACACGCCGCCGACGCGGTCACCGCGGCTGTTGCTGCGCCAGGCCAGCAGCGCCGCCAGCCTGCAGGCGACGACGCTCTTGAAGGCACCGCGGGTCGCGAAGAACATGCCGGGCCGGAAATCGATCCCGAACAGCACCGGGCGCTCGCGCTCCTCGCGGTAGAGCTTGGTGTGCGGCTCACCGGTGCGCGCGGTGACCCGCCAGTCCATGTTGCGGATGTCGTCGCCGGGCTGGTAGCGGCGCGACTCCTCGAACTCCATCCCCCGGCCCTTGAAGGGGGAGCGATAGCCGCCCGCCTCCTGGGCCCGGATCCTGACCCCCGACATCCCCAGCCGCTCGCCCGCGGCCCGAAGCGCAATCAGCGCGCCGGGGGAGACCGTCACCGCGTCGTTCATGGCACCGGCACTTCTCCGAGCAGGTCGGCGATGAAATCATCCGTCGTGACGCCCTCCGCCTCGGCTTCGAAGGTCAGGAGCACGCGATGGCGCAGGACGTCGTAGGCCATCTGCTGGATGTCCTCGGGGGTCACGTAGTCGCGTCCCGCGAGCCACGCGTGCGCCTTTGCGCAGCGGTCCAGGGCGATTGTCGCGCGCGGGCTGGCGCCGTACTGCACCCATTGCCCGGACTCGCCTGCCCGCCGCGTCGGATCCCGCGTCGCCAGTACGAGCTGCACGATGTATTCCTCCAGCGAGTCCGTCATGTACGTCCCGATCACCTCGTGCCGGGCCTCGAAGATGGACTGTTCACTGAGCACCGGCGGCGTTTGCCTGCGGCGTCCGTTCAACTGCGCCTCGGCGCGCGCCAGCTCCAGTATCCGGCGCTCGGTCTCGGCGTCCGGGTAACCGATCCGCACGTACAGCAGGAAGCGGTCGAGCTGCGCCTCGGGCAGCGGGTACGTGCCCTCCTGCTCGATGGGGTTCTGGGTCGCCATGACCATGAAAAGCCTCGGCAGCAGATGGGTCTTGCTGCCGACGGTGATCTGGCGCTCCGCCATGGCCTCCAGCAGGGCGGACTGGACCTTGGCGGGAGCCCGGTTGATTTCGTCCGCGAGCACGAGATTGTGGAACAGTGGACCGGGCTGAAAAACGAACGTTCCGTCCTCGGGGCGGTAGACGTCGGTGCCGGTCAGGTCCGCGGGAAGCAGATCCGGCGTGAACTGGACGCGGTGGAAGTCGCCCTCCACGCCGTCCGCCAGCACTTTCACCGCCCGGGTCTTGGCCAGCCCGGGCGCTCCCTCCACCAGCAGGTGTCCATCGCACAACAGCGCGATCAGCAGCCGATCCACCAACAGCGGCTGCCCGAGCACCTCGGCGCTGACGTATTCTTTCAGTTTTCCGAAGTGTTCCTGCTGGGTCATGGGAAGTGGTACATCGCGGAGGTCGGGAATTCTATCTTACCGGGTTCTGCGCCCGCCACGGGCGCTGGACCTTTAAGACCCGACGGCGCGGGGTTTGTTGCATCACGCGCCCGATTGCGCAATCCCGCCGCGTCTCGAGGAGGGCATGGTTGGGAGCCGGCGACCGCCGACACCTTCGCACTTGTTTCAGCATGCCGCTGAGGGTCTCCTCTCGCGCTCGCGGGTTGGAGTGAGGGTGGTTCTGAACACCGCCCCCTCACCCCAGCCCTCTCCCGGAGGGAGAGGGGGTGACGTCCCCTCTCCAGGAGAGAGAGGGAGAGAAGTCTTGCTCCGGCCTCAGGGAGAAGAAGCCTTTGCGGCACTCTCTCGAGGCGGCGAGGAAACCGCGAGGCATTCCCACGCGGCATATCGCAACCGCGCGATCGGCTATACACTACCGCGGCCATGTTCAACGCGACCGAGACCGCGGGCCGGGAGCCGCGGCGCCGGGCGGGGCTGAAGCGCCGCAGCGACGCAAACGTTCACGCCCGCCGGCGGCCCGCCAATCAAGAGTTGGAGATTCGACACATGCCAAGCCAGTCCTCGAAGGCCGCCGACAGCCGGGGCGGTGTCCGCCAGCACGGTGCCATGGAGTTTTCCGAGCCGGTTGCCGACCTCGACAAGGTGCGGCGTTATCGTCTCGGCAGGCTGCGCGAGGAGCTGAAGCGCCGCGATTACGGCGGCCTGTTGTTGTTCGACCAGATCAACACCCGCTATGCCACGGACGCCACCAACATGCAGGTCTGGTGCAGCCACTACGAGACCCGCTGCGTGTTCCTGGCCACCGAGGGCCCCTGCGTCCTGTTCGACTATTCGAACCTGCCCCACCTCGCCGAGGGTCTGCCCGGCGTGGACGAGTACCGGGTCATGCCCTCGTTCTACTATTTCACCGCCGGCCCGGACTACGAGCGCCGTGTGGCGCGCTTCGGGGACGAGATCGCAGACCTCATGCGCGCCCACGGCGGCGGCAACCGGCGCCTGGCGGTGGATCGTCTGTCGCATCTCGGCAGCGACGCGCTGCGGTCACGGGGATTGGAGCTGCACCACGGAGAGGAAGTGACCGAGCAGGCGCGGGCGATCAAGTCGCCGGAGGAGCTGGCCCTCGTTCGGCACGCCATCGCGGTGTGCGAGACCGCCATCGGCGACATGCGCGAAGCCCTCGAGCCCGGCATCACCGAGAATGCCCTGTGGGCGAAGCTGCACGAGACCAACATCCGGCTCGGCGGCGAGTGGATCGAGACCCGCCTGCTGTCCTCCGGGCCGCGCACGAACCCCTGGTTCCGCGAGTGCTCGATGCGCCGCATCGAGCGCGGCGACCTGGTGTGCTTCGACACCGACCTCATCGGGCCCTACGGCTATTGCGCCGACATCTCCCGGGCCTGGCTGTGCGGCGACGGCCGGCCCAACGACGAACAGCGGCGCCTTTACGCCGCGGCCCACGAGCAGCTCCATCACAACTTGGCCTTGATCAAACCCGGCATGAGCTTCCGCGAGCTCTCGGAGCAGAGCTGGCCCATACCGGAGGAATATCTCGCAACCCGCTACTCGTCCATGATGCACGGCGTCGGTCTGGCGGACGAGTATCCCTCGATCAAGTACCGGCCCGACTTCGAGACCAAAGGCTACGACGGCATTCTCGAGCCCAACATGACCTTGTGCGTGGAGTCCTTCATCGCGACAAAGGACAGCCGCGAAGGCGTGAAGCTCGAGGAGCAGGTGCTGGTCACCGATACGGGGTGCGAGAAGCTTTCCCGCTATCCTCTCCAGGACGACTGGCTGTAGCGACAGGTGTCCGGCGCGATCCCGATGGATTCCTTTGCCCGCAAGCTGTCGCTCGCCGCCGTGCTGTCGGGCGCATTCGGGGTCGGGGTGACTTTCGGCTTCTTCACGCCCCTGGTGTCGCTGTTCATGGAGCGGCTGGGGTACGGCAGCGCCTTGATCGGTCTCAACGCCGCCGCCGGCGCGCTGGCCATCCTCGTGACCGGACCGTATGCAACGGTCCTCGCTTCGCGGCTCGGGACCGTGCGGACCATCGTTGCCGGCACTTCGGTGGCCGCGGCAGCGGTGCTGATGTTCCCCCTGTTCTCCACCGTGTGGGCCCTGTTCCCGCTGCGCCTGCTGGGCGGCGCCGGCGCGGCTTTGAACTGGATCGTGACCGAGACCTGGATCAGCACCTTGCCGCCGGAACGGTGGCGCGGGCGCGTGATCGCGACCTACGCGGTGGTATGGGGGCTGGGGCTGGCGATCGGCCCGGTGCTGCTGAACTTCGTCGGCACCCGCGGCGCCACGCCCTTCCTGTTCTGCGCCGTCCTGCTGGCGTTGTCCTGCGTGCCCGCGATGCTCGTGAATCGGTACGCGCCGGCGATTGGGCGCAAGGACCAACGGGTGCGAGTCGGCTATGCCCTCGGTATGGCACCGGTTGGTATTTTCGCCGCCCTGCTGGCGGGTGTCGCCGAGCAATCGTTTCTGGGGTTGCTGCCCATCTGGGGCCTGGGTATAGCGCTGTCGACGGACCAGGCCGTGCTGCTGACGACCCTGTTCGCCGTGGGCGGGGTGGTGTTCATGCTGCCGCTGGGCTGGTTATCGGACAAAACCGGTCGCTTCGGGCTGCTCATCGCGGTAGTCTGCGCGAGCACGCTGTGCACCGCCATCCTGCCGCTGTTGTCGGGGCACGTCCTGCCGGTCTTTGTGACGACGGTGGCGCTGGGCGGCGCGGTCGCCGGGTTCTATACTCTCGGCCTGACCCTGATCGGCGAGACGAGCGCCGCGCGAGGCGCGGACATCGCCAGCCTGAACACCGTGTTCATCATGGCTTACACGAGCGGCGCGGTGTTCGGACCCGTCGTGGCGGGCACCGGCATGGACCTGTGGCCGCCGGACGGATTGATGGTCGTGCTCGCCGCGCTGTTCGCATCGTTCGTGCCGGCCGCCTTTTGGCTGCGGCGGCTGCCGGCGACGCCGGCGGCTTAACGAGACACCCGGAGCGCCTGCATGCTGGAAGAAGCCAGAACAAGAACAAGACGATTCCAGTCCACGATGAAAGAGCACGGCATCGAGGTCGCGGTGCTCACGGACGAAAGCTCCATCGCCTATCTCGCCGGTTTCTGGGGCTATCTCGGCATCGAGTTCGGCCGTCCGACCTTCCTGCTGCTCCGGCCCGACGAGGAGCCGGTCGTCATCACGCCGCTGATGGAGAGCGAGATGGTGGGGAGCATGACCTGGGTCGAGCGCGTGCTGCCCTGGGAGGACGAAGGCGTAAATCGGTGGGAGAACGTTCTCGAGCGGGCCGTCGGAAAGCCGCCCGCGGCGATCCACGTCGAGCGCCCGGCGTTGCCGGGGCTGGTTCGAGACGTGCTGGACAGCCGTTACTCCGGCGTTCCGTTGAAGGATATCGCCCCGCTTCTGGCCGCGCAGAGAACCATCAAGTCCGCGCTGGAGGTCGAGATCATGAAACAGGCCGGACGAATCGGCGGCGCCATGATGGAGGCCGCCAGGAGCGGGCTCGGCGAAGGCGTCAGGGAATACGAAGTTGCGCTTGCGGTTCTCGATGCGGGCAGTCGGGCGGCAGCGGACTTCCTCACCGGCCGGGGCTGGGAGGCGTTCGTCTCACCGGTGCTCCACAACCTGCAGATCATGCAGAGCGGCCGCGATACCGCCATGGTCCACCGGCGCGCCACCGTGAAGCCCCTGGAGCGCGCGGACCCGGTCTATTTCTGCTTCTGCAACCTGCTCGAGTTCAAGCACTACCGGCTGGGATTCGACCGCCTGTTCTTCATCGGCGAGGCCGATGCGAAGGCAGCACGGATCCAGCAGACCGCGATCGATGCGCAGCGCGCCGCCCTGTCCGCCATTCGCACAGGCGTGAGGGCCAGCGAGGTTGCCGCGGCGGCCAACGCCGTGTACCGCGAGCGGGGATTCGCCCCCGGCTACCGCACGGGCCGGTCCATCGGCATGGCCTATCTGGAGACGCCGGAGCTGAAGGAGGGTGACGACACCGTGCTCGAGGCCGGCATGACTTTCGCCGTCGACGGCGGCGTGACCGTGCCGGGGGAAGCCGGCGGGCGCATCGGGGACTCGATCGTGGTCACGGCTGGCGGGTTCGAGTTCATTACGGAATACCCGCGGGAGATCGCCATTGTCTAGCGATATCCCCGTGCGGTCCATCGCGGGTGCCACAGGTAACGACTATGACTAACGATGCCTTCTTGACGGTCGGAATCTACCAGCCGGACGCGCGCTCCGAAACCCCGGAAGATCGCCTCGTCCGGCTCGCGGAGATCTTCGAGGATACCGGGGCCCGGGAATGTGATCTGCTGCTTTGTCCCGAGCTCTATATGTCCGGGTACTTCGTTGACGACAAGATCATCGAATGGGCGCAGCCGAGCACCGGTGCGTTTGCCGAAAGAGTCTGCGAAATCGCGCGCACACACCGGTGTGCCATTGTCTACGGCTACCCGGAGCAAGCCGACGGCAAGGTGTTCAACTCGGCTCTTTGTGCCGGACCCGATGGGCGGGTAGCTGCCAACCACCGCAAGAACCTACTGCCCTACGACTACGAGGAGAAATATTTTCAGCCAGGCCGGCAACCCACGTCCTTCTTGCTCAAGGGATGGAAGGTAGGCATGGTGATCTGCTACGAGCTGGAGTTCCCCGAGCCCGCGCGCTACTACGCCTTGTCCGGCTGCGACTTGGTGCTGGCGCCCACGGCACTCACCGAGCATTGGCCGGTGGTGGCCCACCGGGTCGTCCCGGCGCGAGCCTTCGAGAACAACATATACGTGGCCTATGCCAATCACTGCGGCGAGGAAGGGGGAAACCGCTACCTCGGCCACAGCGTGATCGCCTCACCTTACGGCGAAGATGCCGCCCGCGCGGGATCGGAAGAATGCGTGATCAGCGCGCGGCTTGACCGTGTGCAGATTGTCAAGGCCAGATCGCGATTGCATTTTCTCGAGGATGTGGGACAGTCCTGCTATCGCTGAAGTCCGGAGCGGCTCCCTTCGCCGGGCACCAGGGGGAGGCGGCGATTACCGTGTGATCACCATGGTGCCGTGGACGGGCGCGGCGTGGTCCTCGGAAGGCTCGTCCGTCAGGCCGCCGGAACCACAGGATCCATGAGCCTGCGCCACCCCTCGCGCCCCTCGAGGGCTGCGAGGAGAATCTGCTCGGTGTCGTCGGCGACCCGGCCCCAGTTGTAGTACTGCTCGACGTCTTCCCGGGCCGCCCTGCACATTGCCCGTCGTCCGCCGGGGTCCCGCTTCAGTTGCAGGATCCAGTCCACCACTTCCTGTACATCGCCGTTGACCAGCACTCCGTTCTCTCCGTGGCGAACGACGCGGCGCGTTTCTTCGTTGTCGCTGACGATGGGCACCATCCCGCAGGCCATGTAGTCGAACAGCTTCAGCGGCGAGCGATAAAAAGGCAGGCCGAGCCCGTCGTCGCGATACAGGCACAGGCCCACGTCGCCGGCCCGCAGAAACGCAGGCACCTCTATATAGTTCTTCTGCTCGACCAGCACGACGTTGGAGGAAGGCGGCGCCAGCGCCCGCAGGTGCGCGAGGTTTCCGATGAGGATGAATACGACTTCCGGGTCGAGAGTTGCCATACGACGTGCAACTTCAACGATGTCCTCTACAGCCTGCCAGACATACTTCGGGGTGCCCGCCCAAACCACTTTGAACCGTCCGGCGTAGGGTCGAAGAGAATCGTCGAGACCGGTCCGGGGCGAGAACAGCTCCGGGTCCGAACCCAGGGGCACCACGAGGCTGCGGCGGATCCCCCAACGGTTGCCGACATAGTCAGCGAGGGTCCGGGTATTGCAGATACAGGCGTCTACCAGGGGAGCGAGTCGTCGGCGGTAGTATTGCAGCCGCGCGAACTGGCCGGGGGTCACGCCGAAGAGCCGGCGTTCCTCCAATGGCGCGTTGACCTCCCACACCACCGGCGTCGCCCCGCCCGTCAAAGCCTTCAGCAGCGTCATTTTCGCGGTATCCCAGGCGTGCCTGACATAGAGCACATCCACGTCGCGCAGGAAGCCCAGGAGCTGTGATTTCGAATACGCGTGGACGCCCGGTCCTCCCGCACCACAGAAGATGGTGCTGATCTCATGTCCCCTTTCCATGAGCTTTGTGGCGACCTGGTATGCGTGGATAGTGCTTCCCGCCTTCGGCGGGAACCAGTCCTTCCGTATGAAGTACCCGATATTCATCTGTCATCAATAATAGTGCGTGACGTTATCGAACCGATCGAAGTGGAACCTGTTCAAGAGCAACTGATGCATGGAGGGGCTGAGGATGGACAGCACGAGTTGCAGGTACGGCACAGGCCTCGTCCCGCCGTCGCTGTGCAGTATGTCTCGCAGCGACTTGCGCGCCGCTCTCGCGTCTCCCGCCGCTGCGAAAAGGCACGCCATACGCAGTCTTTGGGCGCTGTGTACCTTCGGGAAGTGACTGTAATCCCAGTTGAACTTGTGAAGCAGAGCTTCTTTCGCAGCCACCTTTGCCGCAAGCCTCGTGCTCAACTGGCCCTCGTGGATAGTTCTCGTCGCAAGGATATCGGAGACAAAGTCGAAGCTGAAGCGACGCGCGAGCCGGATCCACATTTCCCGATCCTGGGAACCGGGAAAGCGTTCGTCATAGAGCCCGATCCGTTCGAGGCATTGTCTCGGAATGATCGGGGTGGGGCTCTGCAGGAAGCACGTCTCGAGGGTATCCGAGTAGACGCAACCCTTCTTTTCCGGGGCCGACACGGCGATGACCTGTCCGGTGCGTCTCGCTACCAGGCTGCAACCGCTGTACAGCAGCCCGACCCCGCCGGGTGCTCGCTGCAGGGCTCGGAGCTGCCTGCCGAGCTTGTCCCGATGCCAGGTGTCGTCATCATCCAGGAGGGCAACCACGGTGCCCCTGGAACTCCTGATGCCGGTGTTGCGAGCGGCACTGGCTCCGCGATTGACGGAATGCCGAATATATACCAGACGGGGATCGCCGAGAGCGCGTATCAACTCCGGGGTGTCCCGGTCAGGTCCGTCGTCTACCACGACCAGCTCCAGGTCCGTATAGCTCTGGCGCAGCACGCTTCTCAGCGTCTCTGCGAGATACCGGGGTCTTTTGCAAGTCGGTACAATGACGCTGGCTGTTGGAGCTGTCACGATCCGACCTTCCGCGCCGCGTCCAAGGACGGGATCAGGCGGTGCGACGGAAGATCCTTCGAAACCGAGGATACCGCATGAAAGCCCTGCTGGTTATGGCGCACCCCGATGACGAAGTTATTTTTGGGTGGCCCATTATGCAAAACGCCCGGTTCGAAAAGCAACTCATCATGCTGGTCAGCGACCGGGACAACCCGGAGCGCCGCTGGTGTGCCGAACGAATGAAGCCGCTGGCGGAGATCTGCCACGCTCACGACGTCGACCTCACCTGCCTGGACTTCAACTCCGAGTTCTATCGCACCCCGTATCGCCGCGCCGAGCTGGTCATGAACGACATCTACGCCGCGACCAACAGGGCGATCGATGAGGCCGTGGGAAGCTTCGATCCCGAGCTCGTCTTCACTCACAATCCCCACGGCGAGTACGGTATGTTCGACCACCGCATCGTATTCGACATCGTTTTCCGCAACGCCGGCGTACGCAACCTGTGCGTGACGGATATCTGCGAGCGCCACAGAGGGTGGCCGAGCCATGACCGGATACCCCAGGCCGAATACGATCTCTATTACCGGGACAGCCCGTCGGTGGACGCCGCTCTCACCCCGGACTTCTACGTCTCGTGCAAGTCCATGTATGAAAGCCATGGATGCTGGACGTGGAAGGACGACGTCCCGCCTGTCTACCCGCGGCCCTCGTGCGGCTTGTACATGCTGCGCAGCGAGCCCGGGTTCGACCTCTCGAGCTTCGGGCGCGTGGTCGCAGCCTGCGGAGACCACACGCCCGCGGCTGCCTGATGCGCAAGCCGCGTCAACCGATTCCCCCGTTCCCGCCGATCGAGCTCCGACCCCGGCGCTGAGAGATCGCGGTGCGAAGCTCCGTCAGTCCGGCTACCATGCTCTCGAAGCTGCAGTGGCGCGCCACGTATTCAAGAGCGTTCGCCCGCAGCTCGGACCAGAGTCGGCAGTTGTTGTAGCACTCGATAATCGCCTCAGCCAGCGCGGTGTTGTCGTCGCCCACCATTACGACCTTGTCCTCGGGGCGAACGCCGAGCTGCGCTGCCAGCAGCGGCGTACAGACCACGGGCAAGCCATGGGACATGGCCTCGGTGACTTTCCACGGCATCCCGGCCGCCACCGTCACCGGGGCGGCGAACACGCGATTGCGCTCGTAGTGCGCCCGGAGATCAGGCACGGTTCCGTGGAATACGGTGTTGACGCTTCCCGGCCGGAAAGACTCCGCCATCAGGTGAGGTCCGGTACCGTAGCCGACGATATTGACGTTGCAGCCCAGAGCGGGAACGAACGACGGCGCGATCTTCTCGAGGAGCGCGTTCAGGGCGCGGTTGCGGCCGCGGCGCGCTGGCTGGTACTGACCTGTGACGTACAGCACACCGGCGCGTGCCTCGAAAGGAAGGGGGGAAGGATCAATCCTGTGGCTGAAGCCGACCACAACCGGCGCCACGCCGGCGAGCTCGGTAACGCTGCGCCTGTCTCTGTCGCACACCGACACGACGAAGTCCGCCGATTTCAGGAGCCCCGCTTCCTCCTCCATTAGCGCGGTCTCCTGCGCCGGCTCCAACGGGCGCCTGCGGTGCCGATGCTCGAGTATCGTACGCTCCAGGGCAATGGCTTCGACGTCATAGATCACGGGTGCACGGCTCGTCGCCTTGTCGAGGACATCGAGCACGATCCGCGCATTGCGCGCGCGGCTCACCCACACGGCATCGAAGCGATCCCGATGCAGGCTCCAGAAATCAGAGAACCTCGTCCGGGCCCGGCTCGTCTCGGCCGGTCCCCGGCGTTGGCCGCGGACCGGGCTATGCTCGTCCTCGAGGTCGAGGAATTCCGGAGTGAAGGAAGCGGCCGGCAAGGCCTCGAGAACGGCGCGCAGGCGCGGGAAGCCGAAGCCGAGTCGCGGCTCCGGAAACCGATCGTCGACCACTAGCAAAGACATCGCCTTCTCCCTCTCACCGGCGACGGGCCCTCGCAGGATCACCGTACCGTCTCCGGCAAACTTTCGGATGCTGCGTCGCCGTTCGCTGGACGTGACCCGGCGGCGCAAAGCCGTTCGAGCGTTGCGGAGAGCCGGTCCTTCATGCCGTCGACATTGCCGGTTTCCTTGATATCCGCGAGCGCAGTCGCCTGAAAGGCGTCAAACGCATCACGCGCCATGGGCGACACAGGGTCCAGGTCGACGCGCGCCAGTGACCGGGTCCGTTCCAGCAGCGAAGCACCGCCATTCAGCCCATCCGAGATGCCGGCGAAATAGGCGACGCGGCACAGGATCAGGTTGAGCTGATAGACAAGAAACACCTCCCACTTCAGCGCTTCGGGGACCGATCCCCAATGCTTCGCCGCCAGCTTGCGCTTGATGAAGCACGGGTCGGCATCGACTCCGCCGCCATGCTTGCGATGCAGCACCAGGTCCGAAGCACCCTGCATGTAGCGGCGGTCCAGGAAGTGCCGCAGTGCGAGACGGTCGCTCGGCACGTGGTGGTGGACGACGGCATCGGCGATATAACCGGGTCTGTAGCCGCACTGCCGCGCCCTGGCGACGAATTCAATGTCATCGTTGACCAGGCCCGGGACAGATGCTCCCGGTCCAAACTCGCAGTCGAAGGGACCCACCTGGTCGTAGACGCGCCGATGAAAGCTGAGGTTGGCACCCGCAATATGCTCGAAATCCCGCAGCGCTCTCGAAGCGTCTCCCCAGTCGATCTGTGAAAGGTAGCCTCTGAAGGCGCCCGCCAGCCAGGCCGGAGGAAGATGCTCGAACCACAGCTCAATCCTGCCACCAGCAATCCGCGCCGCAGGGTCGAGAGAAAACACGCGTTGAATGGCGGACGTCCAGGTCGGCGACGGCACACAGTCGTCGTCTATCAACGCGAGGATGTCTCCGCGTGCACCGGCAACGCCGGCGTTCCTGGCGGCATTCAATCCCGGTTCCGGCAGGCGCAGCACCTGCGTTCGCAAAGGCGCGGCGCTCCGTTCGGCGGCACTGACGAGGTGGGACGCCACGGGGCCATTCACCACTACCACGACCTCGCGAGGTGGGAGCTGTTGCCGGGCCAGTCCCGCCAGAGTGCGCAGCAAAGTGTCTCGTCCCATGGAGGGAATCACGACGCTGATAGAAGATGACGTCACTTTACCGGGTACCGTCCTGCGAGATAGTGGACAATATCACCCCTCCGATCAGCCCGCACTGGGCCATCCCCGTCCCCGGATACCCAACGCGGGGGGATACCGCTACGTCATCGGCGGGTCGGCGTCCGCGCCGTGGGCCGAGAGCAGTATATCGACTCCCACACGGAGTCTGAAACCGCGCTCTCGACCCGCAGTTGTGAAAGGATCTCACCTAACATAGAATTCCGGCCAGCTCCCGGGGTGAATCTCATCGAATGCCGACAGCAACACCGGACATTCCCGTCTTCATGTGCACGTGGAAGCGTCCGCATCTCTTTGCTTCCACGATTCAACAGCTCGCGAGCCAGCGCGGGGTGAATGCGCAGCTTCACGTATGGAACAACAATCCTGATATCGTCCGCGTCCTCGACGATTTCGTGGGCTCCCATGAGCTGCAAATACCGGTATCCGTGGTGCACAGCGATCGCAATATCGGCAGCATCGCGCGTTTCCACCTGGCCAGGGATCATTTCGATGGGTCGGAGTTCGTCGCGTTCATCGATGACGATCAGAAATTCAATGAAGAGTTCCTGGAGACCCTCTGGAGCAACCGAGTGACCGGTGGTGTGGCCGCCACTTATGCCAGGACCATTCTCAAGGGAGAAAGCTACATACACCGGGGCCACCCGAAGCCAGGCGACCCTGTCAACTACTGCGGACCCGGCGGCATGATACTCGATTCGTCCTGCCTGCTCGTTGAGGAGCTGCACGATATACCCGGAGAGTTCTGGATGTTCGACGATCTGTGGTTCAGCTATATCATGAATCACCGGCTGCGAGCACCGATGTACAAGAGCACCGCCTCCGTCAGCATGATCGACAAGGACAATGATACGTCGCACCTGCTTTACGACCAGAAGTCGGCGTTCCTCGAGTACCTGAGAGGGCATGGCTGGAACGTTTGAAGGGCATCCGGGATCCGATCTGGCGACGCCGACCACTACAGGGGCACGGGGACCCGGGTCGTGCTATCGGGTGATGCCCTTCGATTCACGATATCTTCGCGACATCCTGCGCATCGAGTGCGCGCTGTGGAGCCCGGACACGAAGATCAACGCGGCCTACTTCGATTGGAAGTATCTGCAAAACCCGTACCTCGCAGACCCGCATCTGTATCTCGTGCTTCACGCGGACGAGGTCGTCGGTGTCAGGGGCTTTCATGGCAGCGCGTGGCGCGTCGGACCCGATCCGGCGGTCGTGGTGTCGCCGGCGGGAGGGGATACCGTCGTTGCTCCGCTCCATCAGGGCCGGGGGCTTTTCGCGAAGCTGAACCGCTACGCGGTTGATCATCTGACACAGGAAGGGTTCCGCTTCCTCTGCAATTTCAGCGCCGCACGGGTGACCTACCTCCGCTCGATTCGCTCGGGCTGGCGCAGCGTCGGGCCCTACGATCTACTGGTGCGGGACCGAGTTGCCGGCCGGCCTTCCGGAAGGGACGTTCCCGATTCGAAGGTGAGCGTCAGCGACCGGCCTCGCCCCGACGCGATGGCGGCGCTGGCCCGGGAATGCGACTCCCCGAACCTCATCCGGCTCCATAGAGACAGGGCCTTCTTCGACTGGCGTTACCGCAGTCCCCTGTCCCGCTACTGCTTCCTGTACACCGGCGGTGAACGCCTCGACGGCTTCATGATCCTGCAAAAGCGCCTGTTCCTGGAGAAGCCGGGAATGCGAATCGTCGACTGGCAGTGCCGGGACCCACGGACCTTCTCACTGCTGCTCGAGGCCGCAATCGCGCGTATCGACACCGAACGGCTCAGTATCTGGTCGGCTACGCTCCCGCGCGACATATGCGTACGCCTCAAGAGGGCCGGTTTTCAGCCCGCCGGCAACGCTGCGGGGGCCGGCGGACAATATCCCGGGCCCCTCGTTCTGATGCTCGGGGGCGCTGCAGACCAGCCTCACTGGCGACTGGGAGAATCTTCCCTCACGGAACTGCCAGCCTGGGAACTTCGCATGATTTGCTCGGACGGCTGCTGACCTGGCTCGGACCGTGTACTGTCAACAGAACAGGGATTGAAGCCTCGGAGGGAGTTATGGATTTGGCGAGACGTTTGAATATCGATTTCGTGGGTACTTTGCCGCCGCATAATGGCGGCAGTGCTGTCCTGCACCAGTTACTGTTAACAGGCCTGGCGCGCCGGGGGCACCTGGTGCGCGCGATCGCCCCGATCACACCCCAGGCCCTCGACGGTGGAGACCTCTTCGCGCGCAGTCATCCTGAAATCGAGATGATGCGTATAGAGGTGCCCTATTTCCACAGCGCACCGGATCTGACGGCCACTAAGGCGTACATGAAACAACAGCAGGAGGGAATCAGGGCTGCGCTTTCGACCCTGCTTGCAACCGGCACGCCTGATGTCATTCTCATCGGCAGAGAGACTTTTGTCGACGATGTATTGGCGCTCGTCGAGCGTGAGATACCAAGCGCCGTACTGATACACGGTGGCGTGGTATGGGGGATCGTCAGGCGGTCGTTGCCGGATGATGTGATACGCCGGGTCCTGGACAGTTATGATAAGGTACATCTTTGTATCACCGTGGCGAGACACGTGGCGGACTCTCTGGGGCGGTTCGGTGTCGAATGCACGGTCATCGAGAATTCGATCGACACGGACGCGTTTCGACCGATGACCCAAAGCGGGACGCTGCTTCGCAGTCACGATATCGGCGAGGACAGGACGGTCGCGGCACATATCTCGAACTTCAAGCCTCTGAAACGCCCCCTGGACATCATCCATTCGGCGCAGCAGGCGCTGCGCGGGAACCCGGACCTGATCTATCTCATGATCGGCGACGGGATGATGCGCGAGGAAACGGAGCGCGCGTGCGTCGAGTCCGGGGTAGCGGAGCATTTCCGTTTTACCGGCTGGGTCGACTACGCGCAGATGCCGGATTACATCAATCTTGCGGACATAGTCATCATACCTTCCGAGGCCGAGGCCCGGGCACTGGCGTACCTGGAGACCCAGGCATGCGGTCGCACCCTGATCGCCAGCGACATTCCGGCAGCCCGGGAAGCCGTTACGGACGGCGAGACCGGCCTGCTGTTCGAAACCGGAAGCATCGAGGCGCTCACGGAAAAGACGCTCCTGGCGGCGGGGAACCCGACTCTGCGTGAGGAAATCGGCCGCAGGGCCCGCGCGCAGGCGCAGGGACAACCGATAGACCGACTGGTGGGATCCTATGAGCAAGCCCTGTTGAAACTGGCTGGCCGATGATTCTTGCCCTCTGCGTCTCGGGGCATTCCAGCGACCGAGCGGATATGTGCGCACGATAAATGTCATTCAGGGGCAGGGTGGGATCGCCGCCGGTCTCCTCCATCCTCTCATTCGCCGGAGTTTCGCGCTGGAGGGCGACTACGGCTTCCGGATAAGATGCATTCCCACAGGTGGACTGCTGGAGGGCGCAGGGGTGCTCGACACGATCCTGGTACAGGGCCGCGGTGACTCGCAGCCCATCCGGGCGACACTCACCGCGTTGAGGGAGAGGAACCCCGCGGCTCGGCTCGTATACTGGGACACCCACGCCAGCACCTACGCGCGCAATTTCGATCTGCTGGATGCCGTCGACGTCTACGTCAGGCGAAACCTGTTTCGGGATATGACCCTCCACGAAGCCAGTTACCGGGGCGGCAGGATCTTCGCCGAGTTTTTCGTTGACTATCTCGATCTGCGGGAAGAGTGGTGCGGAACCGTCACCCTGGATCCGCGCTACCGAGACAAGATCGTTCTCGGCTGGGATATCGCCGGGCAGGATTACATCGAGCGCGCCCTGGAGCGGTCGCAGAGCGAACGGCACGACGCCCGGGCCCGCCCGATAGATGTCTGCTGCCGCATCGGCATCAACCCCAACCACTCAAAGTGGTATGTTGGCCACCGAAGAGCGGTGCTCCAGCGACTTCAGTCCCTGGACGGTTTCGTCGTAGTGGCGACCGACCAGAAGCTACCGAAGACGGCCTATCTGGAGGAGCTCGAGAGCAGCAAGATCGTCGTCAGCCCTTTCGGATGGGGAGAGGTATGCTGGCGCGACTTCGAAGCCGTTGCCTGTGGCTGCCTGCTCGTAAAGCCTTCCATGGAGCACGTCGCAACGTATCCCTTCTACTACCGCGACCGTGAGACCTACGTTTCCGTTCGGTGGGACCTCGAGGACCTGGGTGACAAGATCCGGTACTACCTCGCTCACGATCGGGAACGACGGTGCATCGTACGCAATGCCACCGAAGCACTGGCACAGTACTTTCGGGACGAAACCTACGCCCGGAAGCTCGCCGAGATTATCGATGTCCCCGGCGGCGGTGCTCCTTGAAATGAGCGAGGGAGGGGAGTCCGGTCATTACGCCGATGAATCGCAGAGAACGCTGGCATGGATTCCCGTGGTCATTGCCAACGCTCGTCATCCACTGATTTCATTATCTCGATGACGGAGCGATCTTCGGTGTGGCGATTTGGATCGTACGACACGCGTTCGAGCCTGTTCCGCCAGTGGCTGCTCTTCCAGTTTGTCGTAATCGCAAGATAGTGAAGAAAATAGACCTCGGAAGTCGGAGGAAAGGAGGCGACATAGGCGTGGTTTAGCGTCACACTGTGCGTCTTTATCGCAATCGCGCAATCAGCACGTACAATCCATTTGCGCGAGCGTTGCCGTAGCCGTTGGCCTTCGATTCCCTCTTTCGAGAAACACATCGTGGCACCTTCGATTCACCCGGTAGCGAGATGGATTGCGGCTGATAGATTTTCATACGCTGTACAGCTCGACATTGCCGGAACGCATGTGGTGTACCAACGGTTCATCACAGGGGCGAGAAGGCTGTATGGTGGCTATGGGTGGA
Organism: Arenicellales bacterium; assembly: GCA_049583715.1. Classification (GTDB taxonomy): domain Bacteria; phylum Pseudomonadota; class Gammaproteobacteria; order Arenicellales; family JAANXG01; genus JAANXG01. The sequence continues at coordinate 20,940 of JBAUWJ010000036.1, forward strand.
CTTGAACCACCGACCCCGTCATTATGAGTGACGTGCTCTAACCGGCTGAGCTACATAGCCACGGGGATACACAAAGGGGCGGAAATTCTGTGTGGTCGGTCGCGGTTTGTCAACCATCTGCGGGCCGACACCCGTTTGTGCATGGCTCACGGTTGTCCCGCCTCATGGATCACGCGGCATTTCTCGACCAACCACGACTTCGGGCACGGCGCCTCTGGATTGCTTCGCTGCGCTCGCAATGACGCGACCCGGACGATGGCCGACAGCTATGCCTATACGCGATTGCGCCGGGGCCGGTCGCTCGCATCGCTCACACGTTGAAGCGGAAATGCACGACGTCGCCGTCGCGCATCACGTAGTCCTTGCCTTCCAGGCGCATCTTTCCCGCTTCCCTGGCGCCCTGCTCGCCGTTCAGGGCGACGAAGTCCTCGTAGGCGATCACCTCGGCGCGGATGAAGCCGCGCTCGAAGTCGGTGTGGATCACGCCCGCGGCTTGGGGCGCCGTGGCGCCCCGCCTGACGGTCCAGGCGCGCGCTTCCTTCGGCCCCGCGGTGAAGAAGGTCTGCAGGCCGAGCAGCTCGTAGCCCGCGCGAATGACGCGGTTCAAGCCCGGCTCTTCCTGGCCGAGCTCATGCAGGAACTCGGCCTTGTCCGCGTCGTCGAGCTCAGCCAGCTCGGCCTCGACGGCGGCGCAGATGGCCACGACCCGGGATCCTTCGCGCTCGGCCAGCGCGCAGACCGTATCGAGATGGGGATTGTTCTCGAAGCCATCCTCGGCGACGTTGGCGATGTACACCACCGGCTTGTGGGTCAGGAGAAAGAGCTGGCGCACGGCCTTCAGCTCCTCGGCGTCGAATTCCATGGTACGCACCGGCTCGCCGCGATCGAGCCGGGTGCGGATTCGCCCGTACAGCTCGCGCAATCTGATCTGCACCTTGTCCCCGGCTTTCGAGGCTTTCTCGGCGCGGGCGAGAGCCCGCTCCACGGTGTCCAGGTCCGCCAGCATCAGCTCGGTGTTGATGACCTCGATATCCGAGGCCGGATCAATGCGCCCGGCGACATGGGCGACGTTGTCGTCGGCGAAGCACCGCACGACGTGCCCGACGGCGTCCACTTCACGGATGTGGGCGAGAAACTTGTTGCCGAGCCCCTCGCCCCTGGAGGCGCCAGCGACCAGGCCTGCGATGTCCACGAACTCGATGGTGGTAGGGACGATGCGCTGCGGCTTCACGATCTCCGCGATGCGTGCCAGGCGCGGGTCCGGCACCGGCACGATGCCGACATTGGGCTCGATGGTGCAGAACGGATAGTTGGCGGCATCGATGCCGGAGTTGGTCAGAGCGTTGAAGAGAGTCGACTTGCCGACGTTGGGCAGTCCGACGATACCGCAGCGAAATCCCATGGTTACCCTAGTTCGTTGAGTGGTTTCGGGAGCAAGGGGCCGCCACCCTCAGCCTGTCCCTCTCCCGCCAGCGGGAGAGGGGACCCTTCGTTCCGGCTCCTCGCCGAGCCTTGATGAACCTTGCTCGACATGGAGCGGAACGCTCCTCGTCAAGCCCGGACACCACTACTCCCTCTCCCGCTGGCGGGAGAGGGGACCCTTCGTTCCACTTCTCGCCAAGCCTTGATGAATCTTGCTCGACATGGAGCGGCACGCTCCTCGTCCAATCCGGACACCATTACTCCCTCTCCCGCCGGTCGGAGAGGGGACCCTTCGTTCCGGCTCCTCGCCAGGCCTTGATGATCCTTGCTCGACATAGAGCGGCACGCTCCCCGTCAAGCCCGGACACCATTACTCCCTCTGCCGCTGGGGGGAGAGGGCGGGGGTGAGGGTGTTCGAACGAGCCGGCATCGCCGCCCTCATCCATCGGCGTCGGACCCTCGGTCTTTCGAGCGCGTGTGCAGCACCTGCATGGCGCGGGCGAGGTCGCCGTCCAGGATCTCGGGCAGGACTTCGCATCCCGATTGGATCGCGGCTTCGATCGCGGCCTCCTCGGCCTTTCCGGGGCGCTCGAGGACGTAGTCGACCACGTCGTCCGCGACGCCGGGGTGTCCCACGCCCAGCCGGAGACGGGTGAAGTCCGGCGAGCCCAGATGGGTGATGATGTCGCGCAAACCATTGTGGCCGCCGTGGCCGCCGCCCACCTTGAGGCGCACATCGCCGGGCTGGAGGTCGATGTCGTCGTGCGCCACCAGAATCCTCTCGACGGGTATCCTGAAGAAGCCCGCCACCGCCGCCACCGAGCGGCCGCTCTCGTTCATGTAGGTCGCGGGCGCGAGCAGACGCACCTTGTCACCGCGCCACTGGCCTTCCGCGATATGACCGTGAAAGCGCTTCTCGGACCGGAACTCGAGCTTCAGCTTGTCCGCGGCGGCCTCGAGAAACCAGAAGCCCGCGTTGTGGCGCGTGCTGACGTAGCGCGGCCCCGGATTCCCCAATCCGACCAGCAAGGCAAAGGATTCCATCGGCCGGGACCGTCAACCACACCGGACGGCTGTTGCGGCGAGGACGATCAGTCTTCCGAGGTCTCCTCTTCCGCCTCTCCCTCCGGCTCTTCCGCCGCCTCGGCCTCTTCCTCCAGGCCCTCGGCTTCGGCTTCCACCTCTTCCTCGACTTCGAGCTGCGGCGCGTAGACGGTGGCGACGATCTGGTCCTCCCCCTCGTGCTGCAGGGCCGTAATCTCGACGCCCTCGGGCAGCTTCAGGTCGGACAGGTGAACCGCCTCGTGCAGGTGAAGGCCGGAGACGTCGACCTCGAGGTACTCCGGGAGGTCGGCGGGCAGGCAGGACACGTCGACCTCGTTCAGGTTGTGGGACATGATGCCGCTTTCGGTCCTGACACCGGGGCAGTCCTCGCCGCCGACGAAGTGGATCGGCACGGCGATGTGCAGCTTCTCGGTGGCGCTGATGCGCTGGAAGTCCACGTGCAGGACGTTCGGCTTGGCGGGGTGCATCTGTACGTCGCGCAGAATCGCCTGCTCCACCTTCCTGCCGACCTTGATCTTGATGATCGCCGAGTGAAAGCCCTCCGTCTCGAGCTGGTGGAAGATTTCATGGTGGTCCAGCAGCAACGGCAGGTTATCCTTGCCGGCCCCGTAGACCACCGCCGGGATCTTGCCGGTGCGGCGATAGCGCCGGCTGGCCGACTTGCCCGACTCGGTGCGCGGCTCGGCGTTGATCTGGTAATCAGTACTCATGTTCTACTCCGGTTTAGTGTTTCATTCCTGCTTAGTTGCCAATCCAGGCTTTCTGGATTGCTTCGTCGCTTCGCTCCTCGCAATGACGAGGGGGTCGGCGGAAGCCGTCAATCCACGAAAAGCGAGCTCACCGAGTCGCTCTCCGCGATCCGGCGGATCGCCTCGCCAAGCAGCTCCGATACCGTGAGCTGACGGATCTTCTCGCAGGCCTGCGCCGCCTCGGCGAGGGGAATCGAGTCCGTCACCATCAACTCGTCCAGCTCCGATTCCGTGATCCGCTGCACGGCCTTCCCCGACAGCACGGGGTGCGTGCAGCAGGCCAGCACGCCGGTGGCGCCCGCCTCCTTCAGGGCGCTGGCCGCCTCGCACAAGGTGCCGGCGGTGTCCACCAGGTCGTCGATCAGGACACAGCAACGACCCTTCACCTCGCCGATGATGTGCATCACCTTGGCGACGTTCGCCTTCGGCCGCCGCTTGTCGATGATGGCCAGGTCCGCACCCAGGTGCTTGGCCATCGCCCGCGCCCGGACCACGCCGCCCACGTCGGGGGAGACGACGGTGAGACTGTCGTTGTCCTCCCGGCGCCGCCACAGCTCCTTCCACAACACCGGCGAGGCGTAGATGTTGTCCGACGGTATGTCGAAGAACCCCTGGATCTGGTCCGCGTGCAGGTCCAGCGTCAGCACCCGGTCCGCGCCGGCGTTGCCGATCATGTTCGCCACCAGCTTGGCCGTGATCGCCACCCGCGCGGTCCGCGGTCGCCGGTCCTGGCGCGCGTAGCCGAAGTACGGCAGCACCGCGGTAATCCGGTGCGCCGACGAGCGGCGCAGGGCGTCGGTCATCACCAGCAACTCCATGAGATTCTCGCTCGCCGGCGAGCAGGTCGGCTGGATGATGAACACGTCCCGCCCGCGGACGTTCTCCATGATCTCCACCATCACCTCACCGTCGCTGAAGGTGCCCACCTGCGCCCGGCCCATGGAGACGCCCAGATACCGCGCGATATCGAACGCCAGATTGGGATTGGCGTTGCCCGTAAACAACGCCAGATTATCAACCGGCATGCTACCCGCCCTCTAAGATAGTGCTCGTCACCGTTCGAATCGACTGTCGAACTGGCTGGGGTGGCAGGATTCGAACCTGCGCATGCCGGAATCAAAATCCGGTGCCTTACCGCTTGGCTACACCCCAAACATCAGGCCGCGCCCGGCGCTACTTTAGCAGAACCGCCGCAGCCGTTCTCACGCCGCGCCAGCCCCCGGATTCCACCCAGCGCCGGCAGAGACCTGGTGTAAGGAACCTCCCCCCCACCGGCCGCTCGCACCGTCCGACGGGCGCTCCGATGAGGGGCGCGTATTGTCCTGACCCCGCGCTCGGGTGTCAATTTCGAAGCCAGTCCCAGCGCTGGATGAGGGCCTTGACCTGGATGTTGTCGTTCTCGCCCGGCTCGCCCCCCACGATGTGCTGGGTACCGGGCAGCGCGTTGATCACCAGCTTGCGGGGCAGATCCCGGCCGTCGTCGTAATCGTAGGCCAGGAACCGAATACGCCAGCCGTTCTGCGTGAGCTCGGTCAGGCGGCCCCACTGATCGAGCTTCATCTGGTAGTCGCTTTCCGGGGCCGGCACCCCCAGCAGCCAGTGCTGCATGGACTTGAAGGGCACGCGCCAGCCGGCCACATCAAAGAGCAGCTCCTCGGCGTCGTGTCCGTGATAGGTCTTGTGCTTGCTGTCCACCAGGGTGGCGCCCTGGTCGTCCTGGGTCAGCACCACCCCGCCGGAACCCAGGGGTCCGTACAGGCTGATCTTGTGATGGTCACCCTCGCGGCGCCAGAACATGTTGAAGGTGTCGCCGCGCTTGTTGGTTTTGACGGCCAGCCTGCCGCTCACCTGCCAGGCATGGATGGCCGCCATTTGCCGGGTCCGCTGCTCGAAGGCCTTCTGGGGATCGGCGGCCGGCGGGCGGAGCGACGGGGTCACCGCGCAGCCGGAGACGAGCACGATCAGGGCAGCGCAGCACGCTGCCGCGAGCGCTGCGGGTCTCACCGGGTGAATCGCTCGATCGTCTTGTTGAGCGTGTCGTTGTCGGGATCGGCCTTCTTGGCCTTACCCCAGATCTGCCGCGCCTTGTCCTTCTGGCCGGTGACCCACAGCACCTCTCCAAGGTGCGCCGCGATCTCGGGATCGTCCCGCTTCGCGAAAGCCTTCTCCAGGTACTGGATGGCATCCTGGCGGTTGCCCATGCGGTACTGCACCCATCCCATGCTGTCCAGGATGAACGGGTCGTCCGGCCGCATGCTGAGCGCCTTGCTGATGAGCTGGTAGGCCTCCTTGAAGCGGTCGGTGAGGTCGGCCAGCGTATAGCCGAGGGCATTCATCGCCTGGGCGTTGTTCGGGTCCTCGGCGAGCACCGCGCGCATGTCCTTCTCGTGGGCGCTGACGTTGTCGAGCTGGGCCTCCAGCAGACCGTGGGCGTACAGAAGGTCGGTGTTCTCCGGGTACCGCGCCACGGCCTCGTCGAGGATGGTCTTGGCTCGCTTGAGGTCGTGCGCATCCCGCAGGATCAGGTCCTTGGTCAGCGCGATGCGAACGAACTGGTCTTCATCGTCCGGCTGAACCGTGTCGAGGTGCTCGAGCGCGGCGTCCACGCCTTTGAGCTCGGAGATCACGGTCGCGAGATGGAGCTGGGCCGTGAAAAGCTGATCCTGATCCGTGATCTCCCGGTACCACTTCTCGGCTTCGCCGTAGTGCTTCTGGTCCTCGGCGATCTGGCCGAGATACAGGCGCACCTGGTCGTTGTCCGGCGTGAGCTTCAGGGTCTTGACGAAGTACTTGCGGGCCTTGTCGTAGTGGTCGGCCTGCACGCTCAGAAGGCCCGCCGCCATCAAGGCGGTGGTGTTCTCCGGCTCGTACTTGAGCGCGGCTTCGAACTCGGTCAGGGCCAGGTCATCGGCCTCCTGGTCGATGAGATACCTGCCGTAGCTGATGCGCACGCGATTGGCTTTCGGATTCTTCTTCAGATAGCTCTGCGCGAAGTCATCCACCTGCTTGCGCGGATACTTGTTCTGTATGAGGTGCCCCAGCTTCGCCAGCGCCGCCTCCTCCCAATCGGGACGCAGGGTCAGCGCCCTGTCCAGGGACTCCATCACCAGCTTGTCGTCGTTGACCCGGTCGGCGAGAAAGGCCTGCGCGAAATAGGCGTCCGCGTCGTCTTTGTACTTCTCCACCAGGCGCTTCATGACGGCAAGCGCATTGCGCTGATTGGACAGCTCGCCCAGAAGGCGGGCGACGCGGTGCAGCTCGACGCCCTGCTTCGAAGGATCCCGGTTGATCAGCGGGACGAGCTTGGCCTCGGCCTCGTCGATGCGGCCCTGCTCGGCCATGACCAGTGCCATCGACTCCTGGGGCTGCTCGTCCTTCGGCTCGAGCCGCGACCACAGAGTGGCCGCCTGAAAGGCCACGTCATACTGCTTGGCGTCCATCGCGATGCGGGTCGCGCGCTCGGCCAGGCGATAGTCCCGCGATGCGCGCGCGGCGTCGAGCAGCGAGGAGGCCGCAGCCTTCATGTCGCCCTGCCCGGCCGCGATCTCGCCGAGCAGGACGTCATAGAGCAGGTCGCCGGTCAGCTTGACCTTCGGGAGGTCGGCTTCGGATACCGGGGCACCCATGGTGTCGGAGGAGACTTCGACTTGTGGCTCCCCCGGCTGGGCGGCGGTGTCCTGTCCGCTGCGGGCCAGGATACAGCCCGACGCGAGCAGGCCGGCGAGGGCCGTCAGCAAGACCCGCATGACCTGCCCGGGTTCAGGCATGAGTTTGGGCCGGGGTTTGGGCTCGTATCTGGTATTCAACTTGAAAACGTCAACCACGTTTGGGGGCGCGCAATGCTGCTGGTTCCAAGCCTCGATTGTACGCCTGATTGGTGACATTGGGATAATGTAGTATAGGAAACGCGCGGCGGCGGCTGCCGGTAGGGGGACGAACGGCAAGGCGGTGCACCGCTGCTCCCGCCGAAGACCGCCGATACCGCGCAGGACAGGGCTGGGAGGACGGTGGCTTCGGACATGACCCCGCCTGAACCTGCCCGAGAGAGCGCAAGAGCTCCCTCTGGCTCCGGGTTAAGGTGAAGGGGCAGTGCTTGGGACCACTCCTTCTCCCTCCGGGAGGGCCGGGGTGAGGGGGCGACGTTTGGAACCACCCTCACCCTAGCCCTCTCCCGCTGGCGGGAGAGGGAACGTCGCTCCCTCTCCCACCGGGAGAGGGCCGGGGTGAGGGGGCGGTGTCTGGGACCACCGTTACCCTAACCCGCCGGCGGGAGAGGCGATCCTTGGGGGCCGGCGCTACGGCCCGCGGACCCGGTCGAGCCAGCCGTGTCGAAATTCGTCCGCTGGTTTTTGGGCCATGAGTTGACCATAATCTAACTGGTTGATCCTGAAGACAAATAAGCGCGGCGTTCATTCCGGATCGGACTTGGTTCCGGAGGCGGCGCCAGGACCGTGAACCAAGCTGCTCAGTACACATCGCGACCAGCCTTATGCACCCCGCCATTTTGATACTGCTCGCCGCGGCCGTGTGGGTCATGGGATACCGTTTCTACGGCAAGTTCCTGAGGCTCGGTATCCTCCAGCTCCACGACGACTTCGCGACACCGGCCGTGTCGCGCGCGGACGAGCCGGAGTTCGAGCCGCGTGGGCGCTGGACCGTCTCCGCCTTCCACGCCGCCGCCTCCACGGGCCTGTTGTCCCTGATCGGGGCCGCCATTGCCGTGGTGTGGGGCTGGGTACCGGCGTTCCTGTGGGTAGTGGTGGGCAGCGTGGTCGCCGCGACGGTGCTGAGCCTCGCCACGTTGTGGGCCACCCTGCGCCGCTCCGGCGAGAGCCTCGCGGGCCTCGCCTTCGAGATGGGCGGCCTGCCGGCGGCGCTGGCGCTGTTCTTCGCCGGTGTGCTGCTTCTGGTGCTGGTGGGCGGTACGCTCGGCATGGTGCTCGGCAGCCTGCTGCACGCCCATCCCGAGACCACCTGGCCTTTTCTGTCGCTGCTGGTGATCGGCAACTTGTTGAAGGGCGACGTGCTCGAGGCGCCGCTGCGTTTCTCCGCTGCGGTGGCCCTGTTCGTCATCGCCTTCTTCGCCGGCCAGTTCTTTCCCTTGAGCCTGGTCGGGAGCTGGACTTTCAGCATCCGCGACGTGGAAGTGTTCGGTCTGCGCCACGAGCTGATCTGGGCCGTGATCGCCTTGTACCTCGCGTACCGCGCCGCCGGCATCCGGGCCAGCGAGAGCACCCACGGCCGGGGCATACTCGCCTCGGTGCTCACCGTGCTGGTGCTGGTTCTGTTCATTGCCGGCACCGCTTTGCAGGGCAATGCCATGGACGCGCCGCAGTTCAACGGCGCCGCAGGTCTTCCGCCCGTGATGCTGCTGCTCTTCATCGTTGTGACGGGCGGCGCGCTGTCGGGCATGCACGCGCTGGTGGCATCGGGCTTCACCGCCCGGAGCCTGAAGCGCCAGCAGGATGTGATGACGGTGGGCTACCTCGGCGTCGGCCTCGACAGCCTGGTGGCGGTGATGGTCATCGCGGCTCTCGCGACCGGCTTCTCCGACAAGGACGCCTGGCAGGCCGTCTACGGCACCTGGCCGGTGCACGGCGGACTCTACGTGTGGGTGGACCTTGCGATCACCAAGGTAGCGATGGCCATCAGCGCTCTCGGCGTGCCGCTGGCCTGGAGTGTCGGCCTGGTCGCCGCCATGTGCGCGACCCTGGCCCTGAGCATGCTGGAGACGACCCTGCGCATCCTGAGCGCGTCGGTGCAGGAATTCGTCCAGGACTTCGAGTTCCAATGGGTCAATACCCCCACTTTCAAGCAGCGCTGCGCCGTGACCCTGATCGGCATCTCCACCTTCATGCTCGCGCAGGCGAACGTCGACCTCCAGGACTGGCTGCTGGTGGGCATCGCCAACCAATGGTTCGCCTGCTCGGTGCTGGTGCTGCTCGGCCTGGTACTGTGGCGGGCCCGGCGCGCGGCCGTGTTCTGCTGGGCACCGCTGGTGGTGATCGGCCCGCTGACCGTGTGGGGGACGATCTGGATCATGATCCAGTGGGCCCAGCTGCACGAGTGGGTGCTGCTCGGTGTGGGCGCGGTGGTCTGCGTGTGCTCCCTGGTCTACCTGGCCATGTGCGGCGGTGCGGCGTTGCAGCTTCGCCGCCAGATGCTGGAGGGCGCCACGGTCGCGCCGCCCCGCTTCTAGCCGAATGTTGATCTCGATCAATTTCCCGGGGAGAAACGGGCGGCAGAATCTGTATTCACCGCCCGGCGGCACTACAATAAGAGCCCGGAATACCGGTACCCGTTGACCATGCACCTGCTCGCGCTCGGCCTGAACCACAACAGCGCTCCCGTCGATGTCCGGGAACGGGCGGCCGTGACCGCCGAGCGCCTGGAGGACGCGCTGGAGAGCCTGCGGCGCCGGGAGTCCATACGCGAGGCGACGATCCTCTCCACCTGCAACCGGACCGAGATCTACTGCCACCAGGAGCAGCCCGATCCCCAGGGCGTCATCCACTGGCTGTGCGACTATCACAAGCTGCCGACCGGCAACATACGGCAATACCTCTACCAGCACCCGAACCGCAGCGCCGTGAGCCACGCCTTCCGGGTCGCGGCGGGCCTGGACTCGATGGTGCTCGGGGAGCCGCAGATCCTCGGTCAGATGAAGGAGGCTTTCAACGCCGCCCGGGAGCTCGGCACCACCGGCAAGATCCTGAATCGCCTCTTCCAGCAGACCTTCACCGTCGCCAAGCAGATCCGCACCGACACCGACATCGGCGCGAATGCGGTCTCGGTGGCTTACGCAGCGGTGAGCCTGGCCCGCACCATCTTCGCCGACCTCGCCACCAAGACGGTCTTGATGATCGGCGCCGGCGAGACTATCGAGCTCACCGCCCGACACTTCAAGAACGCGGGCGTGGCGCGCCTGATCATCGCCAACCGCACCGCGGAGCGGGCCTTGGAGCTCGGCGCCCTGTTCGACGCCGAGGGCATCGCCCTCTCCGAGCTCCCGCAGCGCCTGCGCGACGCGGACATCGTGATCTCCTCGACCGCCAGCACCCTGCCGATTCTCGGGAAGGGGTCGGTCGAGCACGCGCTCAAGGAACGCCGGCACAAGCCCATGTTCATGGTGGACCTGGCGGTGCCGCGCGACATCGAGCCGCAGGTGGGCGAGCTGTCCGACGTCTATCTTTACTCCGTCGACGATCTGCGCAGCGTCGTGGAGGAGAATCTGGAGACCCGCAAGGCCGCGGCCCGCGACGCGGAGAAGATCATCGAGTCCCAGACGCGGGAGTTCATGCACTGGCTGCAGGGTTTGAATGCCGTGCCCACCATCCGGGAGCTGCACCAGCACATCGAGACCATCTCCAACGAGGAGCTGGAGAAGGCCACCCGCCGCCTGAAAGCCGGTGACGACCCCGAGCAGGTGATGAAGAGCCTCGCCCGCGCCATCTCCAGGAAGTTCTCCCACAAGCCCGTCGAGGGGCTGAACCGCGACCACTCCGGGCAACTCGCCGACGCCGCGCGGCGGCTGTTCGACCTGAAGTCCGGCGACGACGTTTAGAGCCGTCCTGCAAAGAAGGGCCCCCCGGCCGTGCCCCCTGTGGGTCGGGATTCATCCCGACAAACCCCACCGCCCAGCCGCCGCTGTCGGAATAAATTCAGACCCACAGACGTGCTCCCCCGGTAGGCCAGGATTCATTCCGACAAACCCCATCAGGCCCAGCAGCCGCTGTCGGAATGAATTCCGACCCACAGTCGTGCCCCCCTGTGGGTCGGAATTTATTCCGACATGGGTGCCACGTGTTGCCGTCCTTCTCCGCTTGGCATAATGTGGCCCGCCGACCCATGAACCCTTCCATCCAAACCAAGCTGGACCACCTGACGGACCGCCGCGAGGAGATCAGCGCGCTGCTGGCGGAGCCGTCCGTGGTGCACGACCAGAACCGCTACCGGCAGCTCTCGATGGAGTACTCGGATATCCATCCGGTGGTGGAGCTCTACCAGACGTACAAGAGCCAGCTCGAGGAGCTGGAGGCCGCCACCGCGATCCTGGCCGACAGCGACAAGGAGATGCAGGCCATGGCCCGCGAGGAAATCGCGCGCCTCGAACCGAAGCTCGAGGAGAACGAGCTCGAGCTGCGCAAAGCCCTGCTGCCGAAGGACCCCAACGACGACAAGAACATCTTCCTCGAGATCCGCGCCGGCACCGGCGGCGACGAGGCAGCGCTGTTCGCCGGCGACCTCTTCCGCATGTACACGCTCTACGCCGAGCAGCGCGGCTGGAAGATCGAGGTCATGAGCCGCAGCGAGGGTGAACACGGCGGCTACAAGGAGATCATCAGCCGGGTGAGCGGTGACAAGGCCTATTCGCGCCTGAAGTTCGAGTCCGGCGCTCACCGCGTGCAGCGCGTGCCCGAGACCGAAGCCCAGGGACGCATCCACACCTCGGCCTGCACCGTCGCCGTCATGCCGGAGGCCGAGGAGATCGACGAGATCGAGATCAATCCCAACGACCTGCGGGTCGACACCTTCCGCGCCTCCGGCGCCGGCGGCCAGCACGTGAACAAAACCGACTCCGCCATCCGCATCACCCACCTGCCCTCGGGGATCGTTGTGGAGTGCCAGGACGAGCGCTCCCAGCACAAGAACCGCGCCCGTGCCATGAGCATGCTGAAGTCGCGCCTCATGGACGCCGAGATCCAGGCTAGGCAGAAGGAAGAAGCCGCCACCCGTAAATCACTCGTCGGCAGCGGCGACCGCTCGGAGCGCATCCGCACCTACAACTTCCCGCAGGGGCGAGTCACCGATCATCGCATCAACCTCACCCTCTACAAACTGGACGACATCCTGGCCGGCGACCTCGACCAGGTCATCGAGCCTCTGATTACCGAGTACCAGGCGGAGCAGCTCGCCGCGCTCGGGGCCGCATGAGCCGCCCCGCCGAACATGTTGCCCCCAGCGTCATCGAGCTGCTCGGCTCCGGCGCCGGGATCATCGGCGAAGCCAGCGACACGCCGGACCTCGACGCCCGAGTCCTCCTGCAGACTATCTTGAGGAAGGACCACGCCTGGCTCATCGCCCACCCGCACAAGCCCATAGCGAGCGAAGATGCGCAACGCTACTACGCCTGGATCAAGCGCCGCTCGAAGAGCGAGCCCGTCGCTTACATCACCGGCCACAAGGAATTCTGGTCCCTGGACCTGATGGTCAGCCCGGACGTCCTGATCCCGCGCCCCGAGACCGAGCTGCTGGTCCAACGCGCCCTGGACAAGATCCCTTTGTCCGAATCGCTCACCATCGCGGACCTCGGCACGGGCAGCGGCGCCATCGCCCTCGCCATCGCCGGCGAGCGCCCCTTGTGCAAGGTCATTGCCACGGACATTTCCCGGGCTGCCCTCAAGCTCGCGGAGGAGAACAAGGCACGCCTCGGCCTGCGCAACGTCGATTTCAAGCAGGGAGACTGGTACGCGGCCGTCGGTCAGCAGCGATTCTCGGTAATCGTCTGCAACCCGCCCTACGTGCCCGAGTCTCACTACGCTGCGGCGCTCTCATATGAACCGAGCGGCGCCTTGTTCGCCGGAAGGCGCGGCATGGACTCGCTCACGACAGTCATCAAAGGCGCTCCCCGACACCTGGAGCGCAACGGGTGGCTGCTCGTGGAGCATGGGTTCGATCAGCACGATCCGGTTCAGTCTCTGTTCGAGTCACAGGGGTTCATGCCGACCGAGACCCTGGACGACTACGCCGGGCAACCCAGGACCACGCAGGGACGGAAAGGAACCCGGAGCTGACCGTGCTCGGGCCGGTACGAGAGCGGTTCGCACACCCCTTTTTCCGAACCCACGTCGTGCTCACGAGGCGGGCCGTTCACTCGTACCCTATGCATCCGTCATGTCCAGCGGGTTCCTCGCCCCTTGTGCACCGCGATTGAGAACGTGCGTGTAAATCATGGTCGTCGACACATCCGCGTGGCCGAGCAGCTCCTGAACGGTGCGGATATCGTAGCCGGTTTCCAGCAAGTGCGTGGCGAACGAATGACGCAGCGAATGACAGTTGACTCTTTTCGCGATACCGGCGGCCTGCGCGGAGGTAATTCCTTTAAAGGAAACATAAGGAGGGAATGAGAGGTATGCAAACATCGCCTGTACCAGCGTCTTAGTGATCGCGCAGCGAAGACGGATGGTTTTATCCGCGTTATTGACGATTCAAATGAGGACTATCCCTATCCAGAGTCCTACTTCGTCCCCATTGAGTGACCGGGTGAGTCAAAGAGGGCTCTGTCTGACTCACAGAGTCCGCTTAACGCCCAACAAGGGCGATCGAGCCCGGCGCTCATTGCTAACGTCACAGGGACGAATATGATACGACCCGCATGCGTTGGTGATGCAGTCGAGGCGACTGAAGTGGTCCGACGGTCGATCTCGCAACTGTGCATAGCCGATCACCATGACGATCGGGCTACGCTTGATCGCTGGCTTATGAACAAAACGCCCGAGAAATTCAAGGAGTGGGTCTCAAATCCTGAGAACTTCTGCGTGATCGCAAAGGACGTCACAAGAGTTTGCGGCGTGGGGCTGTTGAAAAGGAGTGGTGAGGTGTTGCTGTTTTACGTGGCGCCCGGCTGCCAGCGCCTCGGCATCGGCCGTCGGATTCACGATGCGCTGGAGGCACAAGCTACTGCCTGGAGGCTGGAGCGAATGTACCTTGAAAGCACCGTACTGGCGTGCGGCTTCTATCGGTCGTTGGGCTACCAGTCGACAGGCCCAGAGCGGTCACTGTTTGGTGTACTTCGAGTGTATCCGCTCGCGAAGGCGCTGTAACCTGATACGGGGCTTTGGCGACTACGTTTCGGGATTGGCCCGTACCGGGCCGGACAGATAGAAAACATAACCGACATCCCTGACGGACCAAACGCCCCTGCGGCAGATTCCCGGCCACCCGGACATCGGTACATTGGCGGCGGGCTTCCCGCAGTTCGGAGATGAACGAGGCCCCGGTGGGGTATTCGAGGGGGCAATGTTACCATTCTCTTTGTTGGGCTGAGCATTGGTTGGCCGTCTTTTCAGACAACGAAACAAGGCAGCTATAGACATGACCGCGAGGAGAAGTCGTGCCCGTCGCTCCCCCTCGATGAATATCCGGATGGGATCCATAGAGGAACCGGCCGTCCAGGCTCTGCTGAGCGAGCATCGCCAGGACATGTATGCCTATTCTCCTCCCGGCAGCGTTCATGCTCTTTCCCTGTCCGAGCTCGCGGAGTCATCGGTCACGCTATGGTGTGCCTGGGACGGCCACGAGCTGCTCGGTTGCGGGGCGCTGAAGGCGCTTGATGACAGCCACGGAGAGATCAAGTCCATGCGAACCGCCGATGTTCATCGCCGACGGGGTGTGGCGGAGGCATTGCTGCGCCGAATCATCGAAGAGGCGCGGTCTCGAGGATACAGGAGACTGAGTCTGGAAACGGGGTCACACGAGGCGTTCCGGCCCGCCCAGAAGCTGTATGGGAAATACGGCTTCGAATTCTGCGGCCCGTTCGAACCCTACGCGGCGGACCCATACAGCGTATTCATGAGCAGAGAGATCTGATGGTGACCCGCCGCCGACGTCTCGTCATTGGAGATATCTCCATCCGGGATAGAGTGAAGATCGGTGCGGGGGTGGTGGTCGTGAAGTCCGTCCCTTCGGATTGCACCGTCGTTGGAAAACCTGTCTTTATTGTCAGGAGCAATGGCAATGGACTTCGGGTCACGGAAAGCTCCAATGAAGCGGCTCCGTCGAGCCTCCCTCCTGAACGGGCTTGCGCCAGGCCGTCGGCGATGGTGAGATGCTGACACCCGCGGCTCCCGGTGCATGGAACCATGTCAACTACTCTTGACGACGTACAGTCGGCGGTGGCGGTCGTGCGCTCCGCCGTGCCGCCCACGCCCCAGTATCGCTGGCCGCTGCTGTGCGAGCGCCTGGGCGCGCAAGTGTGGGTAAAGCACGAGAACCATACGCCCATCGGCGCTTTCAAGATTCGCGGCGGGCTGGCCTATTTCGATCATCTCGCGCGTTCCGGACAGATGCCGGCCGGCGTGATCAGCGCGACCCGCGGGAATCATGGCCAGTCCGTCGGGTTCGCAGCGGCGCGCTACGGGATCCCGGCGACGATTGTCGTGCCGCACGGCAACAGCGTGGAGAAGAACGCCGCCATGCGGGCGCTGGGCGTCGAGCTGGTCGAGCACGGCGAGGATTTCCAGGCCTCGCGCGAGCATGCGTCGGCCCTGGCACGGGAGCGGTCGCTGCACATGGTGCCTTCCTTTCACCCGGATCTGGTAGCCGGCGTGGGCACCTACAGCCTGGAGCTCCTGCAGGCGGTGGAAGACATCGATACGGTCTACGTGCCGATCGGCCTCGGCTCCGGCATCTGCGGGATGCTCGCGGTGCGGGACGGGCTGGGGTTGAAGACCCGCGTGGTGGGCGTCGTCTCCGCCCATGCCATCGCCTATGCCGAATCCTTCGCCGCCGGCCACCCGGTCGAATCGCCGGTAACCACCCGGATCTCGGACGGCATGGCCTGCCGCACGCCGGATCCCGAGGCGCTGGAGATCATCCTGCGGGGCGTGGATCACATCGTCCAGGTCACGGACGAGGAAGTGAGGTCGGCCATGCGCACGATGTTCGAGTGCACGCACAACACCTGCGAGGGGGCGGGTGCGGCGGCAGTTGCCGCGGCGCTGCAGGAGAAAGACCAGATTGCCGGCAGCCGGGTCGCGGTGGTCATCACGGGCGGCAACGTAGACCGCGATCTGTTCGCGGCCGTTCTGGCGGAAGGCCTCCCGGGCTACTGAGCGGAACTTGGTGTTACCGGCGAAGCCTCCCTTCATACGCACCCAGGACGAGCATACCCTCGGGACCCCGGTGGTCGGCCGCGGTTCCGCCCCGGCCGGACTCCGTTCGCGGATCAGGCGTGGGCGACGTCCGGGCTGCGCTTCACGACATCGAGCTTCGGCATCAGTGACAGCAGGTGCTTGCTGTAGTCGTGGCGCGGTGACTCGAACAGGCTCTCCGTCGCCGCGGCCTCGACGATCCTGCCGTCGCGCATGACCGCCACGCGGTCGCACATCTGGCGGATCACGGGCAGGTCGTGGCTGATGAAGAGCATGGTGAGGCCCAGCTCCTCCTGCAGGTCCTTCAAAAGGTTCAGGATCTGAGCCTGGATGGAGACGTCGAGGGCGCTTGTCGGCTCGTCGCAGATCAGGAAGCGCGGGCGAGTGGCGAGGGCGCGGGCGATGGAGATGCGCTGGCGCTGGCCGCCCGAGAACTCGTGCGGATACTTGCGGCCGGCGGCCGCGCCGAGACCGACGTGCTCGAGCAGGTCGTCGACAATGACTAGCGCCTCCGCCCGCGTTTCGGTGAGGCGGTGAAAGCGGATCGGCTCGGCGACGATGTCCCGCACCTTCATGCGCGGATTGAGACTCGAGAATGGGTCCTGGAAGATCATCTGCATCTGCCGGCGATAGCGGTTGATTTCCCGGCGTGAGCCCAGCGCCGTCAGGTCGGTGCCGGCAAACAGGACGCTGCCGGCCTCGGGCCGGTACAGACCGGTGATGATCCGGGCGACCGTCGACTTGCCGGAGCCCGATTCGCCCACCAGCCCGAAGACCTCGCCGGGAGTGATCCCGAAGCTGACACCGTCGACGGCCTGAACGTAGCGGCGCTTCGACGGCAGCAGCGACCAGCGCGTTGCAAAGCGCAGCTTCAGGTCGCGCACCTCCATGAGCGCGCTGCCTGCCGTCGCGTGCGACTGCCCGAAGTCGCGCACGCGACCGAGCCAGTGAGTGTGGATGTCGATCTTTCTCGTCGCGGTTCGGGCGGCCTCGATGTATTCGACGAGGGGGAAGCGATCCAGCCGCCGGTCCGGCGGCGGCACGGCGGAGATCAGCGAGCGCGTATAGGCGTGGTCGGGGTCACCGAGGATCTTGCCTGTCGTGCCTTCCTCGACCGTACGCCCGTTGTACATCACGATGACGCGGTCGGTTACCTCGGCGATCACACCCATGTCGTGCGTAATCAGGATCATTCCAACCCCGTGCTCGCGCACCAGGCGGCGCAGCAGCGCGAGGATCTGCGCCTGGATGGACACATCCAGCGCCGTGGTCGGCTCGTCGGCGATGATCACTTCGGGATCCGCGCACAGCGCAAGCGCGATCACCACGCGCTGGCGCATGCCGCCCGAGAACTGGTGCGGGTACTGGTCGATGCGCGTATCCGGCTCGGGAATGCCGACCTGGCCAAGCAGCTCGACGGCTCGCGCGCGGGCCTTGGAATCCGGCATGCCGAGGTGGGTCTGGATAGTCTCCATGAGCTGGTTGCCCACCGTCTGCAATGGGTCCAGGCTGGTCAGCGGGTCCTGGAAGATCATGGACACGCGCTTGCCGCGGATGCGGCGCATCGCGGCCTGGCCGAGGGCGTCGATGCGGCTGCCATCCAGCAGCACTTCCCCCGCGGCGACGCGGCCCGGCGGGTCCAGCAAACCCATGACGGCGTTGCCGATGGTGGACTTGCCGGCCCCGGATTCACCGACGATGCCGAGGATCTCGCTCTTCGCCACGGCGAGGTCCACATCCTGCGCCGCCGTCACCACGCCGCGTCGCGAGGGGAACTCCACGGTGAGCCCGCGGACTTCCAGGACGGGCGTGGCGTGGTGCGAATCGGCCATCGCGGTCACCTCAGCCTGGGGTTGAGCATGTCGCGCAGCCAGTCGCCCAGAAGGTTGACCGACAATACCAGGACCACCAGCGCGATGCCGGGGAAGATAGTGATCCACCACTGCCCGGAGAACAGGAAGTCGTTCCCGATGCGTATCAAAGTGCCGAGAGAAGGCGAAGTGGGCGGCACGCCCACGCCCAGGAACGACAGCGTGGCCTCGGTGATGATAGCGAGCGCAATCTGGATGGTCGCGATCACCAGCACCGGGCTCATGACGTTGCGCAGAATGTGGCGGTAGACGATCAGAGACGGCGGCAGCCCGATGACCTGGGCGGCCTGCACGTACTCCTTGTTCTTCTCCACGAACACGGAACCGCGCACCGTGCGCGCGTACTGCACCCAGAAGGACAGCCCGATGGACAGGATGAGCACGCCGAAAGCGGTGCGGTCCTGGCCGATCTGGTCGCCGAAGGCGGCGCGCGCGATGCCGTCGATCAGAAGCGCGATCAGGATCGCCGGGAAGGAGAGCTGGACGTCGGCGATGCGCGTCAGCAGCGCGTCCAGCCAGCCGCCCGAGTAGCCCGCGACCAGGCCGATGAATATACCCAGGACCGTGGCAAAGGCGACGCTGGCAAATCCCACCAGGATGGAAATACGCGAGCCATAGAGGATGGTCGACAGCACGTCGCGGCCCTGGTCGTCCGTGCCGAGCAGGAAGGACCAGCTCCCGTCCTTCATCCACACAGGCGGGCGCATGGAGTCCATGATGCTGATACTCGCGAGGTCGAAGGGATTGTGCGGCGCGATGAGGGGCGCGGCCAGCGAGCACACCATCATCACCAGCGTGAGGACCGCCGCCAGGATCACCACCGGCGAATGCCGGAAGCTCCAGAACATGTCGCTGTCGTCGAGGCGGGTCAGCAGTGCCGCGGTCCTGGTTTTCATCTTCCGGACTTCGTTGTGGCGGCCTTCACGTCGAGCTCGTCCCGGGCGCCGCCGCGGCGTGCGGAAGCCAGGGGGGCTTCATCGCGAATGTACGCGCAGCCGTGGATCGACGGCATAGTAGAGCAGGTCGACGATCAGGTTGATCACGACGAAGAAGGTCGCGATCATCATCAGATAAGCCGCCATGATGGGAATGTCGACCGTGGAAACGGCCTGTATGAAGAGGAGTCCCATGCCGGGCCACTGGAAAACGGTCTCGGTGATGATGGCGAAGGCGATCACGGTGCCGAGCTGCAGGCCGACGATGGTGATCACCGGCACCAGCGTATTTTTGAGGGCGTGGCGGAAATGGACGGCGCGGGTCTTCAGGCCCCGTGCCCGGCAGAACTTGATGTAGTCCGTGCGCAGCACCTCCAGCATCTCGGCCCGGATCAGGCGCACGATGAGGGTCATCTGGAAGATGGCCAGGGTGATCGCCGGCAGGATCAACGACTTGAGGCCGCTGACCGTGAGCAGCCCCGTGCTCCAGGCGCCGATCTGAACCACGTCGCCGCGCCCGAAAGTCGGGAGCCACTGGAGAATCACGCCGAAGAACAGTATGAGAAGAATCCCGATCAGGAAGGTCGGCAGCGATACCCCGATCAGAGACACGGTCATGAAGACCCGGGCGAGGAAGCCGTCGCGCCGCAGGGCCGTGTAGACGCCCATGGGGATGCCCACTACCAGGGCGAGGATGGCGGACACGATCGACAGCTCCAGCGTGGCCGGCAGGCGCTCGGCGATCAGCGAGCTGACTTTCTTGCGGTAATGGTAGGAGATACCGAAGTTGAGATGGGACGCGCGCACGATGAAGCGCTCGAACTGCACGAACACCGAGTCGTTGAGACCGAGGTCTTCGCGAAGCTGTGCCCGCTGCTCCAGGGTGGTATCCAGGCCCACCATCATGTTCACCGGGTCGCCGAGATAGCGGAACATCACGAAGGCGACGAGGGCCACCACGACCAGCACCACGACCGATTGGGCGACCCGTTTAATGAGGAACGAGATCATTCAGGCAAGAACGGCGAGGGTCAGTTCAACGGACGAACCGGCGGCAGGACTCGCACCCTGAGTTGCCGCCAGTCCGTCATTGCGAGGCCCGAAGGGCCGCGGCAATCCAGGCAAGCAT
This sequence comes from Arenicellales bacterium, assembly GCA_049583715.1. GTDB lineage: Bacteria > Pseudomonadota > Gammaproteobacteria > Arenicellales > JAANXG01 > JAANXG01. The sequence goes on from JBAUWJ010000036.1 coordinate 40,983, forward strand.
GCTGGGACGAACCTCAACACCTGGATTGCCGCGTCGCCCGCGGGCTCCTCGCAATGACGATGTGCCGGAACCGGGAGGCCAAAGGAGCCTGGCTGCCGTCCGGCACTCGTCAAATGCGCTTCGCCTCAGTGCTTCTGCACCCACTTGAACTCGAAGACGTTGTCGGCGCGCTGCTTCAGGTCGACGTTGTCGCGCACGCCCCAGGCCAGTCCCTGCTGGTGCAGGGGAATATAGGCCACGTCGTCGTGGATGATCTTGAAGGCCTGGGCGATCAAGTCATCACGCTTGGCCTGGTTGTTCTCCGAGCCGATCTCCTGGGTCAGCTCGTCGACCTTGGGATTGCAGTAGCCGCCGAGGTTGAAGGGGCTGCCCTTGCCGGTGTCGTCGCGGCAATTGATCAGGTTGACCAGCACGTTGTAGCTGTCGAAGGAGCTCGGGGTCCAGCCGAGCAGGTAGAAGCTGGTCTTGAACCCGCCGGACGCCAGGACCTTGGCGAAGTACTGCGCCTTCGGCTGGGCGTTCAGATTCACCTTCACGCCGATCTTGGCGAGCATGGCGACCACCGCCTCGCAGATACGCTCATCGTTGACGTAGCGGTTGTTCGGGCAGTCCATCCCGACCTCGAAGCCGTTCGGGTAGCCGGCGTCGGCCAGCAGCTTCTTGGCGTTGTCCGGGTCATAAGGCCAGCGCTTGAACTCGTTGGAGCGCCGGAACAGCAGCGGCGAGATCATCAACGCCGAAGGCGTCGACAGTCCGCGCATGATGCGGTCCTTGATGGCCTCGATGTCGATGGCCTCGTAGAAGGCCTTGCGCACGCGCACATCCTTGAAGGGGTTCTTGCCCTTGACGTTGGAATCCAGCAGCTCGTCGCGCTTCTGGTCCATGCCCAGGAATATCGTGCGCAGCTCCGGTCCCTGCAATACACGGGTTCCCGCGTTGTTCTTGACCCGGTCGATGTCCTGAACGGGGACCGGATACATCATGTCGATCTCGCCGGAGAGCAGGGCCGCCACGCGGGTCGCGTCCGAGCTGATCGGGGTGAAGACCACCTTATCGAGGTTGTGCTCGGGCTTGCCCCACCATCCCTTGTTGACTTCGAACACGGACTTTACGCCCGGTTCGTGCTCGACGATCTTGAAGGGTCCGGTGCCGTTGGCGTGGAAGGTGGCGTAGCTCTCGTTCTGGCCGGAGGCCGAGGTCGGCATGGTGGCGTTATGCTCCTCGCACCATTTCTTGTCCATGATGTACCAGGTGTCCCACTCGGCGTTCAGCGTGGGATCGGGCTTGGAGAGCACGAAGTCGACGGTGTAGTCGTCGACCTTCACGGCCTTCATGTCCGCCGGGACGCGCGTCGTCAGGTCGGATCCTTTCTCCTTGACGCGCTGCAGAGAGAAGATGACATCGTCGGCGGTGAAGTCGTCGCCGTTCTGGAACTTGACGCCCTTGCGCAGGTGGAAGCGCCAGCGCGTCGGCTCCATGACTTCCCAGCTCGTGGCCAGCGCCGGCTCGATCTTCAGGTCCGGCCCGCGCTGGGTCAGGCCCTCGTAGACGTTGCCCAGGAACCCGAGGGTAAAGGTCTCGTTGAGTGAATAGGGGTCCAGCGACTTGGCGTCGCCCTGGAATGCGAACTTCAGGGTCGTTTCCGCCGAGGCGGTGGCAGGCGGTGCCAGCATGACCAATGCCAGCAGGGCCAACGCGGTGCTACGCAAAACTCTTGTGATCATGGCCATCCTCCGGTGGTGCGTAATCCGTCGCATGATGTTGTTCCCCGGCTCTTCCGGGCCGGGGAGTCAATCAGCAAGCCGGTCGATCAGGCGGCGCGCGAAGGCGATGCCCTCCTCGACTTGCGAAAGCTCGATGTATTCGTTCGGCTGGTGGGCCTGGTCTATCGATCCCGGTCCGTACAATACCACCGAATAGCCGGCTTCCTGGAACTGTCCCGCCTCGGAGGCATAGGCGACGGCGCGCGCGTCGCCCTTCCCGGTGAGTGATTTCACCAGGGTCGCCGCCTCGCCGCCTTCTTCCGGCTTGAGTCCCGGTACCTGCAGGTGAATGTCCACGTTCACGCCCGTCTCGGGGGCTATGCGGTGCATGGCGGGAACCACTTCCTTCTCGATATGCGCCTTGTAGCGCTGGATGAATGTCATGGGGTCGTCATCCGGGATCGAGCGGATGTCCGTCACGAACCGGCAGTCGCGCGCCATGATGTTGTGCGCCGTGCCGCCGTGGATCACGCCGGTATGAATGGTGGTGAACGGCGGCTCGAACGGAGAGTCCGGGTCGGCGCGCGCCATGTTCTCGCGCATCATGTCCTCGAGAAAGGTCACGAGGCGGGCCGCCACCATGACCGCCGACACGCCCCGGTGGACCTGGCTGGCATGGACCTCGTGGCCGCGCACGATGGTGTCGAACTTGGCGAAGCCCTTGTGCGCGGTGACGATGCGGTTGGAGGTCGGCTCTCCGACGATCACGGCGCGGGGAGGCGGCACGGTGTGCACCATCTCTTCGATCATGCTCGGGGCGCCCGTGCAGCCCGACTCCTCGTCGTAGGACAGCGCGAGGTGGATCGGCTTCTTCAGCCCGCGCTCGCGCATCTCGGGAACCAGCGCCAGGCCTATCGCGATGAAGCTCTTCATGTCGGCCGTGCCGCGGCCGTAGAGCCTCCCGTTGCGCTCGATCGGCACGAACGGGTCCGTATCCCATTCCTGGCCCTCCACGGGAACGACGTCGGTGTGGCCGGACAGGACCACACCCCCGTCTTCGGGCGGGCCGACGGTCGCGTAAAGGTTGGCCTTGTTGCCGTCTTCGCTGTGAACCAGCCTCGCCTCGACCCCCTGCTCCGCCAGATAATCGCGAACGAAATGGATCAGAGGCAGGTTGGAGTCACGGGAAACCGTCGGGATCGCGACGAGCTTGTCGATCATCTCGCGCGGCGTGATTCGCGTGGCATCGCCTGTCGACATCCGTCTCAATCCTCCGCGTCGAGGCCGGCGACGGCCTTTTCCATCATCTCCACAGCGCGTGTGACCACCATGGCGCGCCAGTCGTCGAAGTCGCAGTAGAACGTGTCTCGCATACGGCGCTTGATGGTCCGGCCGAGTCCGGAATCGCGCTCGCCGCGCCAGCGCAGCCAGTTGTCCGCCCGGAGCGCCGACAGCGCGTCCGGGACGGGCACCGTTCCATATTCGAGACCGATCGAGGCGACCCTGGCATTCGGAACGACATCCCGGAACGCGTCGGAAAGCACGCCCTGAAGCGGCGCGGATGTCGACGAGCCGGCATCCGGATCGGTCACCTCGTCGCCGAACCAGCGCCTGGCGCGCTCCTTTTCCTCCTTCGTGCCCGTGGTGATCGGCTCGCCGTAGCCGTACGGCCCGAGACCGGTGTGAAAGTCCATCAGGGCGACGTGGGAGGCGGCGCCGGCGTGCTCACCGATCAGCTCCTTGAACGCCTGGTGCGACCACGAGGGCGCGGTTCCGCCGTAGAACAGGCCGTCGGGATGCGAATACTGGCCTCCCGAGAGCGCGCACTGGAAAGCCCACAGGCCCTTTTCAGCGATATAACGCGCCATGGCTTCCTCGGCAGCCCAACGCGACTTGCCGTCCCAATCCTCCGGCAGCAGGAAGGCGTGGACCTCGTCGTAGGCGTCGTTTTCCGGCGGTGCGTTGAAATCGATGAAATTGCGGTTGAGATCGACGTTCTCCTCCGTCGTCCGTGACAGGTGCGCGAAGCCGTAGGGGTTGATGGCGTGCACCAGCACCACCGCCGTACCGGACGGCAGCGCCTCGACGAAGCCGGAACGGATCAAGGCCACCTGCGCCCCGGAGCCGCAGAAGCCCTCCGCCCCGTGCGTCGCGGAGGTGACGAAAAGCACACGCCCCGCGCGAGGGTCGCCGAAGCGGGCGATGTCCATCGTAAGCTGCTCGCCGCCCGGACCCTCGGCGTTCGAATTGATGCGCACGACCGCACGCACTCCCAGCCTGGCCGCGGCGTCCCTGAACCTCTCGCGCGCCTCGTCGTAAGTCGGGGCGAAACAAGCGTTGACGTGGGACTGGTCCATGCGCTGCCAGGGGTCGCTCAAAGCGACCGCTCGCGCCCCCGCGCACGGACCGTCGCGGCCGTGTCGCAGTTGTATATCGAGGTCGGAGGTACGGCTTGGGTCACACGCGTGGCCTCCCAGTTCCCCGGACCCGGCGGCCAGGGTGGGAAAGAGTAACCGGGTACTGCCCAGCGATTGTACCCAGAAATGTTCGAATGTGGGCAAGCCGCCTTCTACGGGACACAAGACCGGCTAGTGTGCCCCGCCGGAAGTGATGCAAATTATTTCGGGCGGGGTGACGGTGGCCCCGATCCGCAAACGGGCGCCGCCTCCGGTCTTTTTCAGCCGCTCCCCGATACTCGCTTGGCGAAAGAGACCGGAGGTGGCGCCCTTTCGATGCTCTATCGAATAACTCAACCCGGATCGGCAAGCCGCCGATAAGTTACAGACTGTTTGACGGGATACACTAGAATGGGTGGCTTCTGTCGAATCGCGGCACCCGGAGCGTTGCCGGGACGTAATACCGTGTTCGACCGGGTCTTCCTCGGCTTCTGGACCAAGAGAACTATTCAATGAGCGCATATCTTATTGTCGATACGAAGATCAGTAATCCCGCCGCCTATGAGGAATACAAGAAGCTTGCGAAGCCCATCGCCGAGAAATACGGCGGGGTTTATCGAGTGAGAGGAGGTGCGATCGACTTGCGGGAAAGTGATCTCTGGACGCCGACCAGGATCGTCATCATCGAATTTCCCGACGTCGAGAGCGCGCGGGCGTTCGTGGACTCCGAAGAATACGCGCCGGTCAAGCCCTTGCGTTTGAACAATGCCGAGTGCACCCTGTTTATCGTGGAAGGAGGCTAGGGGCGGCGCCGTTGTTGGAATGAGTTACCCAACCCACATTCGCGCTTTTCTCCCGGCCCCTGCGGGTCGGGTCTCAGTCCGCTGAGGGCCAGCGGCATTCCGCGCCTTGTTGTCGCAATGAATTCCGACCCACACGCGGGTTCGCTCCTGAGCCTTGTGGGCTGGACCTCAGGTCGGTAAATAGCTGCCCTATTCGGCGCGTTGTTGTCGGAATGAATTCCGACCCACATGAGGCGCGGATCCGGGGCACCTGTGGGCCGGAATACATTCCGACGAATGCATGTTCGGGCACGGACACACTGTTGTCGGCACTAAGGTGGATCTACAACGCAGGCTCCGATCCCGGTGTCGTGCGTCCCCGCCTCTTGCCGGAGCCTGACAATCCCCGCCACATCAGTTGCATCACAAGGTCCACGAGATCCGATCGTGTCCCCTGCCCGCCCTCGATCCGGTGCTCGGCAAGGGCATGCATGCCCGCCCTGATGAACTCGGCGGCGGCAGCCAGATGCCATCGCTCGGCGGGCCGCCAGTAGGTCTCCAGCAGCGACGCGATCCCCTGTACCGCGCCGGCCTGCACCTTCCTGGACAACGCCGCTGCCGCGGCATTGGTCCGCGGCACCACCACCAGCGCCCGGATCGCGTCGGGATGCTCGTCGGCGAACTCGAAGAAGGTCTCGATGCCGGCGCGGAACCGCTCGGCCTGGGAATCATGCCGCCGGGCTATCGCGGCGCCCCTGGCGAGCAGATCGTCGCGAACGCTCTCCAGCACCGCCACGAACAGATCCTCCTTTGACGGGAAGTAGTCGTAAAGCACCGGCTTGGTGACCCCGGCCGCCGCGGCAATGCTGTTCATCGACGCCGCCTCGAAGCCCAGGTCGGCAAACGTACGCAGCGCGGCGGCGAGCACCATGGCGCGCCTTTGGGGGCCTCTCAGCCGTCGTCTTGTCTTCTTCTTCACCGCCATCTACAATACCTACCGATCGGTAGGTTACCACAGGCAGGTCCACTCATGCGTGTATTCGTTGCCGGCGCTACCGGCGCCCTCGGCGCCCCTCTTCTCCCCCTGCTGGTCGACGCGGGACACGAGGTCGTAGGAATGACCCGGACCCCCGCGAAAGCTGGAGACATCGAAGGCCTTGGAGCGAGCGCGGCCGTAGCCGACGGCCTCGACGCCGACGCAGTCGGCATGGCCGTTCGCGCCGCGAAGCCCGATGTCATCGTACATCAGATGACGGCGCTCAGCGGAAAGATGGACGCGCGCCGCTTCGACCGTACCTTCGCACGCAGCAACCGGCTCAGAACCGAGGGATTGGACCACCTGCTGGCGGCGGGCCGGGAGGTCGGCGTCCGGCGCATCGTCGTGCAGAGCTTCTGCGGGTGGCCATACGCGCGGCGGGGTGGATTCGTGAAGTCGGAAGAGGACGCCCTGGATACGGACCCGCCGAAGCTGCTGCGCCGGACACTCGAAGCGATTCGCTACCTCGAGCACGCCGTGACCACATCGAGCGTCATCGAAGGGCTGGTGCTTCGATATGGCGCCTTCTACGGCCCCGATACCGGCATGCTGGCCGAGCCCGTTCTCGCCCAGCTCCGCCGGCGCTGGTTTCCGCTGATCGGGGACGGAGACGGCTGGTGGTCGTTCCTGCACGTCCGGGACGCCGCCACGGCGACGGCCATCGCCGTCGAGCGGGGTGCGCCGGGCATCTACAACATCGTGGACGACGACCCGGCCCCCGTGCGCGAGTGGCTCCCGGCCCTTGCCGAGACCGCCGGAGGCAGGCCGCCCGTGCGCCTGCCCGAATGGTTGGCACGCCTGGCGACCGGCGAGCACATGGTGGAAATGATGACGCGGGGACGGGCGGGCTCGAACGCCAAGGCGAAGCGCGAGCTCCGCTGGCAGCCGGCTTACCCATCCTGGCGCCGCGGCTTTCCCGCGGTGCTGGTCGAGAGTGATCCCGAGATTCACATCCGCACCGCCGAGCCGTTCGCGGGTCGGGCCGCGTGAGGTTGAGGGCGTCGTGCCGCGGAGGCACGGTACCGCCGTACATCGCATAGCCGACGGCATCATTACGGCCGATCGGCGTACTTGTCCTCCCGGCAGCGACGGTCGGTTGCAGAGCACTACGCGTACAATGGAGATCTGTTCGGCGGCGGTTCGGTGAATCGCCCACACGACGCTTCACGAATCGCGGAGGATGCACGCATGCTGATTCAAGGCCAGTGCCATTGCCGGAACACATCGTTCTCCCTCGCCTGGGACCCGGATCCCGTCGAGATCCCGGCCCGTGCCTGCGGCTGCTCTTTCTGCACCAAGCACGGCGGGGTCTGGACCTCGAATCCAGGCGGCATCCTCGAGGTCACGGTCAAGGACCCTGCCCTCGCATCCCGGTACGCCTTCGGCACCCGGACCGCGGAGTTTCACGTCTGCCGGCAGTGCGGGGTCGTGCCGGTGGTGACCAGCCGCATCGACGATCGCCTCTACGCGGTCGTCAACGTCAACGCATTCGAAGATATCGATCCGTCGCTTCTTTCCGTCTCCCCGACAAGCTTCGACGGCGAAGGCACCGATTCGCGCCTCGCGCGAAGACAACGGAGCTGGATCGCCAGCGTCCACTATGTCGAAGGCCGGACGGGGGTGTAGTCCCGCGGAGCGGGAGGCGTCGGCGACTGGCGGGATACCGGCCCGTCCATCGGCGCTCTGGCCTGTCCGGACGGAATCATCAGCGCTCACGCGATGAGCATGACCAGCGCTTCGGCGATCAGCGCCGGCTTGTCCTCGCCCTCGATCTCCAGGGTGTTGCGGGTCGTGAGCAGCACCTTGCCCGGCCCCCGGGGCTCCACCCCCATCACCTCGACGCGGTTGCGCACCCGGGCCCCGGCCCGGACCGGGGCCGGGAACCGGACCCGGTCGAGCCCGTAGTTGAGTGCATGGGCCGCGTCCGCCGGCACCATGCCCACTTCCACCTGGGTAGCGGCGATCAGGGACAAGCACAGGAAGCCGTGGGCGATCGTGTTCCCGAATGGTCCCTCGTTGGCCGCGCGCTCCGCATCGACGTGGATCCACTGGTAGTCCCCGGTGCATTCGGCGAACCGGTCGATGAGCGCCTGGTCGACCACCTTCCAGCCGGAAACGCCCAGCTCACGGCCCACGAATTGACCAATCGTATCCAGGCGATAGACCTTGTCCCCAACCATTTCAAGCTCTCCTCTTTCATTCAGCATCTCCCGAATGGGTTTCGCCCAGGCGGGCACCACCAACGCGCCCGAACGGAGAGGCGGGTCGGCGGTCTGCGGATCGAGAAGACTACCCCGGCCCCGGCCGTTGCGGCCCGGAACGGATCTGCTTCTCCGATAGCGACATCGCGGTATCGACTCGAGGTCGACTTCGCCGCATACCCGGCTGGACGGCCTTGCCCGCGGGATCGTAATCTTGCGGAAGCGCTCGTGCCCCTGCTGCGAACCGGAGGACTCCGAACCACGGGGCGAGGCAGAGTGACTGTACAGCTTTTGGGAAGCACGCGGAAATGATCAATCCCGGCGCTTCCGGCCGTCCCTGAACGTTTCGCGGGTACACGTGGGCATGAGTATCAGACAAGCAACCGTGGCGGACTTCGATCGGATCTGGCCGATATTTCATGAAATCGTGGCGGCCGGGGATACCTACGCCTACCCGGCGGATACGACGAAGGGGCAGGCCCTGGAGATATGGCTGGACGCGCCGCGCGAAACCTACGTGTTCGAGGAAGACGGGGAAGTGCTCGGCACGTACTACATCAAGACCAACCACGCGGGACCCGGCGACCACGTATGCAACTGCGCCTACATGGTTGCGACCCGGGCCAGGGGCCGAGGCCTTGCCACCGCGATGTGCGAGCACTCCCAGGCAGTTGCAAGGGGGCTCGGCTACAAGGCCATGCAATTCAATTTCGTCGCGGCCAGCAATGAAGGCGCCGTGAGGCTGTGGGCCAGGCTGGGATTCACCACGGTGGGTCGGCTGCCGGGGGCATTCCGCCACCCGTCCGAGGGCTACGTCGACGCCCTGGTCATGTACAAATGGCTGGAGGACCGGCAGCCGGTGAAGCAGGAGACGGATGGTTGAGTAATGGATGGCGTGTCGATGGACGGTGTCCCGGGCATTGACGTCCTGCTCCCGCGCTGATGGTACAGTCCCTGATGTTGCCGGGCGGCTTTTGCGATACTCCCGGCTGCACCCTGGACCCTTTGGGCTCGATGTGTTTCATCGGGCAAGGAGCTGGTGATGTCGACTTATCAATTCAAGCAGGTGGATGCGTTCACGGCGCGGCCGTTCTTCGGGAACCCGGTCGCCGTGGTGCTGGGCGCGGACGCACTGGATACGGACCAGATGCAGCGCATCGCGGCGTGGACGAACCTCTCCGAAACGACCTTCGTTCTCGAGCCCACCGTGGCGCCTCCGGCTTACCGGCTGAGAATCTTCACGCCCGACCACGAGCTTCCCTTCGCGGGCCATCCCACCATAGGATCCTGCCACGCGGTCCTCGAGGCCGGTATCGTGAGTGCCGGCGACGGGCGGCTCGTCCAGGAGTGCGGCGGGGGAAACCTGCCCCTGCGCGTCGAAGGGAGCGGGCCGCTGCGCAGGATCTACGTAGAGGCGCCCGTCGCGCAGCCGGCCGGCGATTTCCCGGATCGCATCGGGGACCTCAGCAAAGCACTGGCCTGCCGCCTGCCGGATACCCTCCCGCCGGCGGCCTTCAACAACGGGCCCGACTGGCTGTTCGTCCAGTTCGGGGACGGCGCCGCGGTGAAGTCCCTGAAGCCCGACCTGCAGGCAATGACGGCGCTCAGCCGGGAGCTTTCCATCGGCGGCATCGCCGCCTTCGCACTGGTGAACGAAGGGGAGCTCGCGGTGCACATACGCTGCTTCGCGCCGGCGGCCGGGATCCCGGAGGATCCGGTGACGGGCAGCGCCAATGCCGCCCTCCCTGCCTACCTCGCGCGCTACGGGCTCCTCGAGCAAACGGGGCGCGAGTATGTCGCTTCGCAGGGCACCGAGCTGGGGCGCGACGGTAGAGTCCACGTGCGGGTGCTCGACGACAGCGGGCGCGCCGAGATCGGCGGCCAGGCGGTAACGGTGGTGGACGGGTGGATAACGATCGACCCGACGGCCTGAATGGCGGGCGGCAGAACGAGATCCGAGTTCGTCACGGTGATTGCGTGGCTGTCCATCGTCTTTACCGGCCTCTCAACACTGTTCCTGCTCCTCGAGAACGTGATGTTCAGGAGCATTTTCTCCGGACCGATGGCCGAGGCGCTGTCCCAGGCGCGGGATGCCGGGAGCATACCGCCGCTCGCGAGACTCATGATGGGGCACCTCGATACCCTGCTTCTCGGACTGCTTCTGTTCAGCCTTTCGCTGCTGATCACGTCCGTCGCGCTGCTCAAGCGAAAGAACTGGGCGAGGCTGCTCTTCATCGTCTTCATGACCATCGGCGTACTGTGGAACGCCGGCGGGCTCGCCCTGCAATCGGTCTTCACGCCGGATCTGTCCCGGCTCCACAACGCCGGCGCCCCGGAGCAATTCGTTTCGATGATGATCGCCATCAGGTGGGGGATGTATGTCATCTGCGCCGCCTTCGTGGTGCTGTTCCTGTGGATCATCGCGAAGTTGTCGTCGAAGGCGGTCAGGGAAGAATTCCGGGCCCACGAGCAAGCGCCGGACTCCGCCCCTTAGCGTGCGGGACTGGCTTCCTTCCAGCGGGCTCCAGCTCGATTCGCGTCCGTCCTTCGAGCACTACCCGCCGGGTTCGGCCTACGACCCACGGGCCGGCAAGCCCGGCTGTGAAATCTGCATTCCCGTCGCGCCGCTTTGACGCCGCACGCAGCGTCAACTCGACCGCCGGCTATCCGCGGATCGCGGGTAGCCGGCGCCTGGACGAGCGCTGCGAGGGTCCTGGAACGAGGGCGAGTTCCGGTCGATCCGGGGATGGTCTAGAATTCCCACGCGAAAACCGCGCACATCATCCACCGGGTGCCCGATTGAACATCAACTTTACACAGACAGAGTATCGCCTTCTTCTCGACGTGATCTTCATTGCGGACTGGGTCCTGACGGCGCACGACCCGGCCGGAGGCTCGGAGAACGATCCCCATCAGATGCTTTTTCAGAAGCTTTACTCCCACGCCAAAGAGATGGGGTGCAGCGACCTGGTCGACGAGGTGACGGAGTCGAACTCCTACGCCCCAAGCCGCAAGTACGAGGACGAGAGCGGCGTGTTTCACTGGATCGAGGAGTACGACGACGCCAGCTTCTGGGAGGAGCTGATCGAAAGGCTCACCGAGCGTGATGTCTACGCCCGGATCCCCGCGGATCAGCAGGACGGCCTGGCCGCCGAGGAATACTGGCGCCGCGCCGCGCCGTACGAACAGAAGTACGGCCAGGAGTTCGAACGGCACGGGCTCGACCGCGTCGTCATCAAGGAAACCTGAGCCGACCCTGCGGCGCGCGTCTGCCTCGTGGCCGCGCCGCCCGCTTCCATCCGAAGAAGTGGTCCCACCAGCGGGAGAAGCGACCCCTTGCTTCGTCGCAATGCCTTGCCAGCCGCACAACCAACTCCCTCGCCCTCCGGGTTGGGGTGAGGGGGCGATGTTCCGGTCCACCCTCACCCTGACCCTCTCCCGCCAGCGGGAGAGGGAAT
>JBAUWJ010000037.1:0-6141 GCA_049583715.1 Arenicellales bacterium
ATACTCGGGCACGCGGCCAAGCTCGGGGAGTTCTCCAGGGATATCGTGAAGTGCGTGGTGGTGATGGAGACCGCCGAGCACCATCACCACAAAGGGAACCGTTTCGTGGTGCGGATCCGGGTGACGCTTCCCGGCGGGGAGCTGGACGTGGGTCACGCGCCCTCGGGCGACCGCAGCCACGAGGATGCCTACGTCGCGATCCGGGACGCCTTCAAGGCCATGCGCCGCAAGCTTCAGGACCTGCGCCGGCGGCAGCAGGGCAAGGTAAAGCAGCACGAAACCGCGCCCGAAGGGCGGGTCCGCTACCTCGACATTGAAGCGGGATACGGGGTGATCGAGACGGCGGACGGCCGGGAGATCCACTTCCATCGCAACAGCCTGGTGGATGCGGAGCTGGACAAGGTGGAGGTCGGCGACAAGGTTCGGTTCACCGAGGTGCCGGGAGACGAAGGGCCCTGGGCAAGCACGGTTCACCTGTTGTCGCGGCACTACGGCGGCTGAACGGAGGCGGGCCTCGTCCCACCCGGGTCCGGACGACGCCGCGTATCAAACGATACTGCCGCGCTCCGGCTCACCCCTTCTCGCCGAAGCCCGGGCGAGTATCGCCACGACCTCCTCGTCGCTCGTCTGGGTGAAGTCGCGGTAGAAGGCCCCGATCGCGTAGAAAGGGTCGGGCGTGCGCAGGCAGACGATCTCGTCGACCTCGCTTTGCAGGTCCTCGACCGTGTCCGGCGGGGCGACCGGCGCGGCCAGCACCAGCTTGTCCGGCTTGCCCCGACGCAGAGCCTTGAGGGCGGCGCGGACGGTGGCTCCGGTGGCGATGCCGTCGTCGATGACGATGGCGGTGGCGCCCTCGATGGAGATGCGGTCCCGGCCCTCGAGGTAGATGCGGCGGCGCCGCTCGATCTCCGCGATCTCGTGCGCCATGAGCCGCTCGAGTTGCTCGTCGCTGATGCCGGTCATCCGGCGGACGTCCTCGTTCACCACGAGCTCGGGGTTGGACCCGTCGACGACGGCCGCGAGCGCGAGCTCGGGTTGGTACGGCACGCCGATCTTCCTGACGAGCACCAGGTCCAGCGGCGCGTCGAGCGCCCGTGCAACCTCGGCCGCCACGGGCACGCCGCCGCGAGGGAGGGCAAGAACCACGGGCCTGGCGTATCTTTTCTCGACCAGTCTCTCCGCCAGCATGCGTCCGGCCTGGGACCGGTCCGCGAAGATGTAGCCGTTGCTCATGTCCGATCCTTCTCGAGGTGACGTTCGAACCACTGCCCCGCGGCGGCAATGACCTCGTCGAGGGTACCCGGCTCTTCGAACAGGTGAGTCGCGCCGGGTATGATCACGAGCTTCTTCTCCTCGCAGCCGAGCGCCGCCAGGGCCCGGCGATTCAGCTCGATCACGATATCATCTTCCCCGCCGACGATCAGCAGGGTCGGCGCGCATACCAGCTCCAGGGCGGAGCCGGCGAGATCCGGCCGCCCCCCGCGCGACACCACGGCCGAGACATGTTGGGGAAGCGTCGCCGCCGCGGTCAGCGCTGCGGCGGCGCCGGTGCTGGCGCCGAACAGACCGAGGGGCAGCTCCGCCGTGCTCGTCTCGGTGCGTGCCCAGCGGACAGCCTCGGCCACGCGTTGCCCGAGCAGAAAGATGTCGAAAACATTGGCGCGGTCCGCGGCCTCTGCCGCCGTCAGAAGGTCGAAGAGCAAAGTGGCCAAGCCGAGCCGGTTGAGGGCTTGTGAGACGTAGGTATTGCGAGGGCTCAAGCGACTGGAGCCGCTGCCGTGGGCGAAAATCACCAGGCCCTTGGCGCGTGCCGGGGTGTTCAACAGGCCTTCCAGCCTTTGCCCGGTCAGTTCGACGGTGCGTGGCATTTCGCGGATCAGGTGCTGTGCATGTTCCCGCGCGGCGGCGGCCTGCATGATATTGCGCCCCCCGCCGCGCCCGGGTCTTGATCGACGTCAAGTATGAACGCCGCGGTTCGGGTGTAATGGAGCCCAGACGAGAAACGGACCGATCGAGGCGGCCCCCGTTCATGACGCGCGGCGACAGATTGCCGGGGAAGGTGACCCTCCGGGAGAAGGTCGCATACCTCTCCCGGCCGTCCACGTTTGGTGATCCTGCGGGGGGCGTGGAGGTCACAGAGACGCACATGTCGTGGGTATTTCTGGCGGGCGACCGGGTGTACAAGCTGAGGAAGCCGGTCAAGTATCCGTTTCTGGATTTCAGCACCCTCGCCGCACGCGAGATCGACTGCCATGCCGAGATCCGCCTCAACCGCCGGTTGGCGCCGGACGTCTATCTGGGGGTCGCGCGTTTGACGCGGGAGGGGAACGGGGCCCTGGCGATGAACGGCGAGGGCGTCGTCGTCGATTGGTTGGTAGTGATGCGTCGTCTCCCCGAGAGCGGGATGCTCGACAGCGCGATCGTCCGGGGCACGGTAACGCGCGGTCAGGTCGAGAGGCTGGCTGCGCTGATGGCTGGCTTCTATCGCAGCCTCGGGCCGGCCGAGGTCTCGGAGGAAGAGTATCTTGGCCGGTTCGCCCGCCAGCATGTCAATAACCGGGCTCTCCTCGAAGACGGAAGATTCGGGCTGCCCGGCGACGGACTGGACAGAATGTTCACGGACATCGAGAGGGTCCTCGCCCGTGAGCCGGAGTTGCTCACGGAGAGGGTGACCGCGGGCCGCGTCGTGGAAGGCCACGGCGACCTGCGCCCGGAGCACGTCTGTCTTTCCGAGCCGCCGGTGGTGATCGACTGCCTGGAATTCAACCGGGCGCTGCGCCTGGTGGACCCCTTCGACGAACTGGCGGACCTGGCGATGGAGTGCGAGCGGCTGGGCGCGCGGTGGATCGGGGAGATCCTGATGAGCCGCTGCGCGCAAGCCCTGGACGACCGCCCTCCCGATCGCCTCGTGGCGTTCTATACCGCCTACCGCGGCTGCGTCAGGGCGCGTCTCGCCCTCGCCCACCTGCTCGACTCGAAAGTGCGGGATCCGGAGCGCTGGCGGCCTCTCGCCGCTCAGTACCTCGCGCTCGCCGAGCGCGCCTCGCTCAGTCTGCGCCCTCCAGGAGCTCCACCAGGGATCCATCTTCGTGGCAGCGCTGAATCGCCTGCGCGAACAAGGGAGCGGCACTGACCACCTCGACACGCTGTGCGGCGCCGGCGCTGAGCCGGAAGTGCGGAACCGTGTCCGTGACGACCACGCCCGCTATCCGGGAGTCGGTGACGACGCTCTCGGCGCCGGCCGTAAACAGGCCGTGGGCGGCGAGGACCCGGACCGTCCGGGCGCCTTTCCCGAGACAGGCCTCGGCGGCGCGCAGCATAGTGCCGCCGGTGCTGATCAGGTCGTCGATAACCAGCACATCTGCGCTCTCCACGTCGCCCATGAGCAGTGTGCCGCTGACTTTCCCCGCGCTGCGACGCTTGTCCATGAAGGCGAAACCCACCGTTCGTCCGATGGCAGCCTCGAGGACTTCCTGGAAGAGTTGTGCCCGCTTCACGCCGCCGGGGTCCGGTGAGGCCACCACCAGCGGCCCCCCGTTGCGGTGCGCACGCAGGTGCGAGGCGAACAGGCGCCGGGTGTCGAGATGGTGCGAGACGCAGCGGAACGCGTTCTGGAAGGCCACGATGTTGTGCGTTTCCAGGGTCATGACGGCGTCGACGGCCATGGCCTCGAGGAGCTGGGCCATGTAGCGCGTGGTCACCGGGTCGCGCGGCTTGGTCTGACGGTCCTTGCGGGCATAGGCGAGATACGGAACGACCGCCGTCACCCGGCCGGCGCCGTCCTCGCGCACCGCGCCGAGGAAGAACAGCAATCGGCACAACTTGTCGTTGACGCTGCGCTCCGGATCGCCGTACAGACTCTGGATGACGTAGACGTCCTCACCTCGCACGCTGACCAGCGGTCGTGCCTTGTGCTCGCCGTCCTCGAATTCACGCTCCTCGTGCGGCGCGAGCGGCGTTCCGATGGCGGCCGCCACCTTCTCGCCGAATAACCTGCTGGAGCTCAACGCAAAGAGCTTCATGCGCGCATTATATAAGAGCGAGGTTCGGCTGCCCGGCGCTGCCCCTTTCCCTCTCGAGCGCCAGATCATTGCCGGCGCCGGGCGCAACCTGCGTCCCACGAGTGGCGCCCAGGGGCGCAGGGTCTCGTCTAAGCCGTTGATTTATATCAAATTGGCGGCAAAACAGCCTTGCGATGCAGTAGTCCGTGATCTATAAGTTAAAGACATCGGTGGGGGGTCTCAAACGCCCCCGTCTGTGTAGAAAAGTGAAGTCCGGACCCCGACGCGAGGGTCACGGCCTGTGAGATGTACCGAAGTGCAATTGGTCGCGGGGGTGACCGATGCCTGGCGAAGGAGTCATTGTCTCCGTTCTCGTGGCGGCGGCGACATCGCTTGTCGTAGCGCTGGCGGCCTTGTTCCAATACCGGCGTGTCTACGCTCGTCCACCGCAGGCCTATCTGTACCGCCGCGACGGGAGACGGGTGGTCAAGCATGGCCTGGATCGAAGCGTCATTCGCATCGGGCGCCACCCGGACAACGAAATTCAGCTACACGACCGCAGCGTCTCGCGCTTCCACGCCCAGATCATCGATAAGCAGAACGGCAGCTTTCTGATTCGCGACCTCGATTCGAAGAACGGCGTGCGCATCTTCTACCGCCGCATCACCTCCTCCGTGCTGACCGACGGCGACGTTCTGTTCATCGGCAAAGTCGGAATGCGGTTCATCCACTACCCCGCCGACTACGCGACGGTGCCGGACACGGTCGAGCTCGAGACCGGCATGTCCAGAAGGTTGATAAGACGGCAGCGACGTGTGGAACGATTCGGAGCAGGGCGGCCGGTTCGCTTCTACACCGACGCTGCCGGCTGGGTTACCGGGACGGCGCGCGACATCAGCGAAGAGGGCATCTTCATCGAGACACCGCGCCGGCTGCCGGTCCGGATGCCGCTCGATATCGTTATCAAGGGCGACCACAATGGTCAATGGTTCAAGCTGGCCGGAGACGTCGTCCGTTCGGACGACAGCGGCATCGCGGTCAACTTCACGGACGTCGACCGGGCCACCAAGACGGACCTGTACCAGATGAGCAAGGCAGCGGCGACGGACTCCGGGCCGGACGCGGCGCGGACCGCCTGACGCGACCGGGTGCCGGTCCCGGCGCCGCCCGCCCCTCAGGTCAGCGCCTGGAGGAGCCAGAGCGCCGCCATTCCGGTTGCCAGCGTCAGCAATATGCTTCGCGAGTACCACGCCGCCGCCCCCGCCAGCAGGCCGGCGTACAGCCTGAGATTGTCGAAGGTGACATCTATCGAGCTCCCCGAGCGCAGCAGTGCTGGAAGCACCAGTGCCGCCAGCACCGCGGAGGGTACGTAGTCCAACGCCCGCATCAGCATCGGCGGCACGCGCAGCCACTTCCACAGCTCGATGAAGGACAGGCGCAGCAGGTAGGTACCGGCACCAATGCCTAGAATGGTCAACCACAAAGCCGCCCTCGAGGTCATGCCGTGATCCGATCCGAAGCCGGCGTCATCGCCGCGAGCTCCACGTCTCGAGAACCACGCCGGCGGTGATCCCGGAAACCGCGCCGGCCACCAGCCCCAGGTTGTAGGGCAGGGAGCCGGCGATGGTTGCCACCGCGCCGCCGATGAGGGCCGCGACGACGTGCAGCCTGCCACGCAGCGCCGGCACCAGCACCGCCATGAAGACCAGGGGAATCGCGAAATCCAACGACCAGCCGCTCGGAATGCGGCCCCCCATGAAAACGCCGACGGCGGTCGATGTCTGCCAGGTGAGCCACAGAGCGGCGCCGCCGCCCAGGAAGAACCAGTGGCCGTAAGGGTCCTCGGCAGAGTCGCTGCGTTGATAGCGGATGATGCTGAGCAGGTAGTTCTGGTCAACCAGGAAGTACGCGAGCGGAAAGCGCCACCCCGGCCGCAGGCGATACAGGTGCGGCGCCAGGGAGGCGCTGTACATGGCGAAGCGCAGGTTGATGGTCAGCGCCGTCAGCACGATCACGGCGGGAATCGCGCCCTGCGCCAGGAGCTGCAGGGCGGCGAGCTGCGAGGCACCGGCGAAGATCGTGACCGACATCGCCATGGCCTGCACGGCGGTCAGGCCCGTCGCCATGGCGGTAAGGCCGG
>JBAUWJ010000038.1:0-13660 GCA_049583715.1 Arenicellales bacterium
TTGTCATCGTGTCCCCTGTTGTCCCTTCCCTCAGGGCATCCCCTTGGCGTGCTTGGCGTCTTGGCGAGATCACAGGACAACGGATGCCAGAATTCCCTTTCGGGAATCGGTGCTGCTGCCGGGGATCATCTGCGAATATCAGATGGCCGGGCGATCGCGGCGAGCGTGGTTCACGGATCTTGACGAGGAGGCAAACAAGAAGCCGCGGCGGGCCGCCGCGGCTTCTGCGAAATGGTGACCAACACCGCCGCTTCAGTCCAGCTTGATCGTGCTCTTGAGGCTTTTGCGGCGCTTTTGCTCCTTGGCGTTGAACTCGTCTATGCAGCTTTGCGTCTTGGTGACCATCACACAGACGAGGTAGTCGGAGGCCTCCGCAACCGCCGCGCGTATGGCCTTGCCGGCGGGGGTCTTGTTCTCCTTCTCGAGGTGCCCGCCGAAGCCACCTTTGAACAGGCCGAGGCTCAGGCCGCTCTCGCTGGATCGGCCCTCCACCGTGCGCGAGTAGGCGACTTCGCTGGTGGTGGTGTCGACGACCCGCAGGTCGATCGCCATGTAGGCCTCACCCTTCCTGCCGCCGATGGAGATGCCGCCGATACTGAAGCCTCCACCGGTGTTGGACGTATTGCTCTCGAAGGCGGACACGGTGCCCATCACCAGATACCGCGCCCCGGTGATCTTCCCGAGCTTGGCGCCCGTGGCCTTCGAAATGCGTCCCGCCGCCGCGAGGTCCTGCTCCCGCAGCACCGGTTCCAGCTTGCTCCGTTCGACGACCCGGAACGCGCCGGTATCCGACAGCTCGTTGCTCAACATGCTGGACAGCTCCCATCCGACGCCGCCGCCCCACCAATAGGTACCGGTTGCGGTGTTGGTGAACTCGGCCACGCCGAGCACGGGCTTTTCGGCAGCGAAGACCGAGCAGCTCGCCGCCAGCATCGCCAGACCACAAAGACAAACAGATGTTCTCTTCATGAATCCTCCGAGGTTCAAGGAACGTTTCGGTTCACGTAAATGCGAGCGGGAACCGCGTGACGATCATATTCCGAAAACAGCGGGAGTAACACTGCCGCTTGCGGGCCTTCGGAAGGGCGCGGTCGTTGCCGACCGGTGATTCCGAGTGTGCCGGCGGATCAACGGATCAGGACGACCGACCGCCGGATTCCGGTGCTTCCTCGAAGAAGTTCGGCGCCATCAGCTCTATGAACTTCCGGGCCTGGGGAGACAGGAACTTGCCCTGGCGGAGCACGACGCCGTAGCTGCGCTCGGGGAAGTACTGGTGGAGAGGAATCTTCGCCAGCTTGTCATGATCGGAGATACATATGCTGGTGACGATCGATATACCGAGCCCCAGCTCGACGTATTTCTTGATCACTTCCCAGCCACCGGCCTCCAGCGCGACCCGGTAATTGAGATTGTGCTGTTGAAACACGAGGTCCACGATGCGCCAGGTGCTCAGGTGCCGCGGGGGCAGGATCAGACCGTGCGGCGCGATGTCTTCGAGGGTGACGCGCTTCTTTCTGGCGAGCGGATGGTCCAGGGCGGTGATCAGCAGCGGCCGGTAGACGAAGATCGGGTGGTAGGAGATGTCTTCCGGGACTTCCAGCATGGACCCGACGGCGAAGTCCACTTCGTCGGCGCGCAGCATCTGCATGCCGTCCCGGCCCGTGACGTTATGGAGCTTGAGGTCGATCCCCGGATACGTATCGGCGAATCGCTTGACCACCTCCGGGAGGATGTAAAGGATGGTCGATTCCCCGGCCGCGACGTTGAGCTCCCCGGATTCGAGATTGCCGCAGTGCGCCGCGAAGGTTTCCGGCAGGGTGTCGATGCCCTGCACCATCGGTCGGGCGATCTCATACAGGATGTGTCCCTCCGGGGTCAGGCGAATATTGGGACCCCGCCGCTCCAACAGCTCGGTCTCGAGCTCCCGTTCCAGGGCCTGGATCTGCAGTGAGACGGAGGGCTGGCTCAGGAACAGCTTTTCGGCGGCCCGGGATATCGAGCCCACCTGGGCCGTATAGCAGAACGCCCTGAGCTGCTTGAGGCGGTTTTGCTTATAGTAAAGGGTACCGGTCTTGGCCATGTCTTCTTCCCGCCGCGGATTGACCTACTATTAATGCAATTAATAATCAATATTAACGAAATTGAATTGTCAAATATACTGCACCGCACCACAATTCCCGGACTCTGCAATCCGCGCAGACTCGCATGAGCCGACAAAATGTCGCAGAGCAAAGTTGGCCTGATATACATATAAATGCTTCGCGGGGCTTGGGGCACGGCCTCGTGATCGGGGAACCTCTCCTTCGACTCGGGGGTTCCTTGCAATCACGTGAGGTATTCGCACATGAGTGAGCAAGCGACTCAGGAGTTGGAGAAGGTTTGGTCATCGGATCCGCGTTGGGAAGGCATTGAAAGGGACTACACGGCGGCCGACGTCGTGCGGCTGCGGGGAAATCTCCAGATCGAATACACCCTGGCGCGCAGGGGTGCCGAAAAGCTCTGGCACCTGCTTCGCAGCGAGAGCTACATCAACGCCCTGGGTGCCTTGAGCGGCAACCAGGCCATGCAGATGGCCAAGGCCGGGCTGAAAGCGATCTACCTGAGCGGCTGGCAGGTCGCCGCGGACGCCAACAACGGCTTCACGATGTATCCCGACCAGAGCCTGTATCCGGCAGACTCGGTGCCCACCGTGGTGCGAAGGATCAACAACTGCTTCAAGCGCGCCGACGAGATCCATCATGCCGAGGGGGACGACAGCATCGACTGGTTTCTCCCCATCGTCGCCGACGCCGAGGCCGGCTTCGGCGGCGTCCTGAATGCGTTCGAGCTCATGAAGAACATGATCGTGGCCGGCGCCGCGGGCGTGCACCTCGAGGACCAGCTCGCCTCCGCGAAGAAATGCGGGCACATGGGTGGGAAGGTGCTGGTGCCGACCCAGGAGGCGGTCCAGAAGCTGAGCGCCTCCCGACTCGCGGCGGACACCATGGGCGTTCCGACGCTGCTCGTGGCGCGCACGGACGCCGAAGCCGCCGGCCTGCTGACTTCGGATTTCGACGATCGGGACAAGGAATTCTGCACCGGCGAGCGGACCCGGGAAGGATTCTTCTGCGTCCGCAACGGCCTCGACCAGGCCATTGCGCGGGGATTGGCGTACGCGCCGTATGCCGACATCGTGTGGTGCGAGACGGGCAGACCGGATCTCGAGTTCGCCCGCCAGTTCTCCGAGGCCATCCACAAGCAGTTTCCCGGCAAGCTGCTGGCCTATAACTGTTCCCCGTCCTTCAACTGGAAGAAGAATCTCGACAACGCAACGATCGCCAAATTCCAGCGCGAGCTCGCGGCGATGGGCTACAAGTTCCAGTTCATCACCCTGGCGGGATGGCACGCACTGAACTACTCGGCCTTCGATCTCGCCGACAAGTACAGGGATGCGGGCATGGCAGCGTACGTCGAGCTCCAGGAGCAGGAATTCGCGTCCCAGGACCGTGGCTACACCGCGGCCCGGCATCAGCGCGAGGTGGGCGCCGGATACTTCGACGCCGTTACCACTGCCGCCATGGGCGCGGGCTCGGCCTTGACGGCGCTGACGGGCTCGACCGAGGAAGAGCAGTTCGAGGAGGAAGCGCCGCAGGGGGAGGTCGCCGGGAGCGTCGCCGCCGCCCGCTGAGGGCGTCCGGCACAAGGCTCCGGGTGTCCGGGCCGGCCATCACGGCCGGGGGCACGCGGCCCGCGTGCCGGTCCGGCATACGGTCGCGTAATCATGCGCCGCCGTCGCGCGGGTTCGCCCACCTCCAGCCACGGGACGGACCCCGGCTCTCACCGCCCCCTGAACAAAACAAAACCCGGCCTGTGACCGGGTTTTGTTTTGGCGCGGGGTCGAAAACTTCAGAATGTTCTGATATGGGTTGCTTTCGGCCCTTTAGGGCCCTGTTCCAGCTCGTACTCCACTTCCTGGCCTTCGGTCAGGGTCTTGTATCCTTCCATCTCGATGGCGGAATAGTGCGCAAACACGTCATCACCGCCGTCGCTGGGGGATATGAACCCGAATCCTTTGGCCGCGTTAAACCATTTGACGGTTCCCCTCATACGTCGGTCCTCGCTTCGGTTGTATCATTTACTCTCTCGTTACTGCCGGTGTAGCCCGGCTCAACACCACATGTTGCTTGCATTTTGGGGCGGGGTCAAGAATTCGGACCCGCTAATTCGCTCGCATTGCGGTCGGCGCAGGCTTGAATTTTCCGAAAACCGCCGCACACTTAGGGAATCGACCGCGGCGGCGCGGCCGCGTTGCGGCACCCTCGAACCCCCGCCCCCCGGAAGGGTCCAAGGACGGCGAAAGGGATGTTTCATCGGGGCCGAGGCAGGGGTTAGACTGTGGCACTTGAGCAAACCGCTGAATTCCAGGCGATGAGCACCCGGAGAGATCCTCATAACGACCATGGTCCGGTTGTCCAGGAGACCCGGCCGAAGCTGAAAAAGCCGGACCTCTACAAGGTCCTGCTGTTGAATGACGACTACACTCCCATGGAGTTCGTGGTCATAGTCCTGGAGCGTTTTTTCAGCAAGCCACGGGAACAGGCCGTTCGGATCATGCTGCACGTGCACCAGAAAGGCGTCGGGGTGTGCGGAGTTTTCACGCACGAGATCGCCGAGACCAAGGTTCGGCAGGTAATGGATTTCGCCCAGGAACATCAACATCCTCTGCAATGCACGATGGAGCCCGAATAGACGCAAATGCTGTCCGACGAACTTGAACAGACTCTGAATTCCGCGATCCAGCTCGCCCGCGACGAGCGGCATGAGCTGATCACCGTGGAGCACCTGCTCATGGCATTGCTGGACAACAGCGCCGCCAGCCAGGTGCTGCGCGCCTGCGGGGGGGACATCGAGGCATTGCGCCGGGAGCTGGAGGAATTCCTGTCCATGCAAGTGCCGAGCATCGCCGAGGATTCCGACGACGACACCCAGCCCAGCCTGGGGTTTCAGCGGGTCATTCAGCGGGCGGTGTTGCACGTGCAGAGCTCGGGGAAGAAGGAGGTCTCCGGAGAGAACGTGCTGGTGGCCATATTCGCCGAGAAGGACTCCCACGCCGTGTACTTCCTGCACAAGCAGGACATCACCCGTTTCGACGTGGTCAACTACATCGCGCACGGGATCTCGAAGGTCGGCGACGGGATGTCCGAGCTTCCGGCCCCGGATGAGCACGTCGAGCCGGACCCGGAGAACCAGCAGCAAAGTCCCCTGGACGCCTTCGCTGTGGATCTGAACGCGCAGGCACGGGCCGGACGAATCGATCCACTCATCGGGCGCGTCAACGAGCTCGAGCGCACCATTCAGATCCTCAGCCGCCGCCGCAAGAACAACCCGCTTTACGTGGGCGAGGCGGGGGTGGGGAAGACCGCCATCGCCGAGGGCCTGGCCAAGAAGATCGTCGACGGCGACGTGCCGGAGGTCCTGGCCCACAGCAATGTCTACGCCCTGGACATGGGTGCCCTGCTGGCGGGCACGAAGTACCGTGGCGACTTCGAGCAGCGCCTGAAGGCGGTCCTTGCCCAGCTCTCCAAGAAGCACAACGCGATCCTGTTCATCGACGAGATTCACACCATCATCGGGGCTGGAGCGGCCTCCGGCGGAGCCATGGATGCCTCCAACCTCCTGAAACCGGTGCTGGCCTCGGGCGAGCTGAAATGCATCGGGTCGACGACTTACCAGGAGTACCGGGGCATCTTCGAGAAGGATCGCGCGCTGTCGCGCCGATTCCAGAAGATCGACATCGTCGAGCCCAGCATCGAAGAGACCGTGGAGATTCTGAACGGTCTGAAGTCGCGCTTCGAGGAGCACCACGACATACGCTACACCCGCCAGGCCCTGCGCAGCGCCGTCGAGCTCTCGGCCCGCTACATCACGGACCGGTTCCTGCCGGACAAGGCCATCGACGTCATCGACGAGGCGGGAGCCAGCATGCGCCTCGTGAGCCCCAGCAAGCGCAAGAAGACCATCGGGGTGACGGATATCGAGAACATCATCGCCAAGATCGCCCGCATCCCGCCGAAGAGCGTGTCCGTGCGGGACAAGGATGCGCTGCGCAATCTCGAGCGCGACCTGAAGCTGGTGGTGTTCGGGCAGGACGAAGCGATCTCGGCGCTGGCATCCTCGATCAAGATGTCGCGTTCCGGCCTGGGGAACACCGACAGGCCGATCGCTTCCTTCCTGTTCTCGGGCCCCACGGGAGTGGGGAAGACCGAGGTGACGCGGCAGCTCGCGCGCACCCTGGGCATCGAGCTGATACGCTTCGACATGTCCGAGTACATGGAGCGGCACACGGTTTCCCGGTTGATCGGTGCACCGCCGGGCTACGTCGGCTTTGACCAGGGCGGGCTGATGACGGATGCCATCAACAAGCACCCCCACTCGGTACTGTTGCTGGACGAGATCGAAAAGGCGCACCAGGATGTATTCAATCTCCTGCTGCAGGTGTTCGACTACGGAACGCTGACGGACAACAACGGCCGCAAGGCCGATTTCCGCAACGTGATCATTGTCATGACCACCAACGCCGGCGCGGTGCGAATGGCACGCAACGCCATGGGCTTCAAGCCCCAGGACCGGAGCAAGGACGATATGGAGGAAATCAGGAACCTGTTCTCACCGGAGTTCCGCAATCGGATCGATGCGATCATTCCGTTCAAGTCCCTGGACGAGGAGACGATCCGCAGTGTTGTCGACAAGTTCGTGCTGGAAGTGGAAGGCCAGCTCGCCGATAAGCAGGTTGCGCTGCAGGTGGACGAAGAGGCGCGTCGATGGCTGGCCCGCCACGGTCACGACCCGGCGATGGGGGCGCGCCCCATGGCGCGGCTCATCCGCGAGAAGATCAAGCGGGCCCTGGCCGACGAGCTGCTGTTCGGGAAACTGGCCAACGGCGGTGAGGTCACTGTGGGAGTGGAGGGCGACGACCTGTCCTTCGACGTGCGGGAGACGAAGAGCGGCACTGCGAGGACCACGGAAACGGAGTCGGAAGACTGACAGGCTGTTGAAAAACAGCCTGCGTAGCCGAGTAGCGGACATGCGCCGCGCGCGGCGCGTTGAAAAAGGCCAGGATGGCGTTTTTCAACATCCTGCCAAAGGCCTCGGGCGATTGGCTCCGGCGGCCTGTGCCGGCTCTCACGGGTCCGGCGAGCGTCGAATTCCCCCCTCACATGCCCTTGCTTGACGCAAGTGCCATGGTCGTGACCCGGGTGGCAATTCGGGATCTGCGACGCTCGACGATCTTGACCGCGATGTTCTGCATGGTCGGCGCGACCCAGATGGTCAGGGTCTTGTCCGGCGAGTCGACTCGTTGCTGATCGATGCGCACCGTGTCGAACTTTCCGGCAGGCACCCGCACCGTTTCCCGGCTGACCTTGATGTCGTCGTAGTCACGCATGCGCTCCCCGCCGAGGATGTGGATGGAAGGGTACCCCTTCAAGGCGATTCTGTCGGCGGCGGCAAAGGCGAAGGGAACCGTGCAGTTGTCGATCACATACCCGGCGCGGGGAATGCTGAGCACGCTGCCGTCTTCGTACTTCACCTTCATCTTGTCCCAGAGAAAGTCCGCCGTGTGTGAGTAGGCGTCCCGGCCCTCCTTCTCGATCCGGTAACGCCGGGGCTTTATCTCCATGCTGTCGGATACCGAAAAGTCGCAGTCCTCATGCAGGGAGCCGCCAAGCAGTATGGCCGCCAGGCCCTCCGCCCGGGTTTCGGACTCCACGTGATAGATGTCCCCGGTGCGGCTGATCTCGGTAATCAGGTTGCCGACCTCGGCGCCGTACACGCTGACGTCGTAGACCAGCTTGGCGGACTTCGGAAGCTGCGCGAGGTCCGGGCTGGCCGCCGCGGAGGCGCCGGCGGCCAGCACAATGGTCAGCAGCAGACGGAGCTTCGATTTCATGAGCTCGTTGCCGCGGCGAGCGGCGAGCGTCCCGCGGACCCGAGCTCCTGCTCGGGGCGGGTTTCGCCGTCCAGCAACACCCGGCCGTCCTCCAACGACAACCGATCCTGGGCGAACCATCGCACCGCCGTGGGCAGGATGCGGTGCTCCACCTCCCGGACCTTGCGCTGCAGGGTGTCGGGCGTATCGTCCGGCCCTACCGCGACGCGGCCCTGGGCGATCACCGGCCCGGCGTCCAGCTCGTCGGTCACGAAATGCACGCTGGCACCGTGCACGGTATCGCGGTTGTCCAACACTCGACGGTGGGTATCGAGGCCGGGGTATCTGGGCAGCAGGGAAGGATGGAGATTGATCAAGCGGCCGGCGTAGTGGGCGACGAAGGCGGAATCGAGTATGCGCATGAAGCCGGCCAGCACGACGAGACGGGGTGAGTAGCGATCGATGCAGTCGGCGAGGGCCTGGCAAAAGTCCCTCGAGGTCCGGTATCGCCTGTGGTCCACGACGTGGGTCGGAATCCCCGCGCGGGCCGCGCGCTCCAGGCCGCGGGCGCCGGCCCGGTTGCTGATCACGGTGCGAATGCACACGGGAAGCTTCCCTGCGGCGGCTTCGTCGATCAACACCTGCAAGTTGCTGCCTTCACCGGAAATCAGGACGACGATGGGCATGTCGCTGTCACCCATCGATCCGTACCGCCTCGTCGCTGCGCACCTCGGCCATCCCGATCTCCCGGGCGCCGATTCCCCGGGATCGAAAATGGTTCAGGGTCGCGCCCAGGTCCCGGGCCCGGACCACGATGACCATGCCCAGACCGCAGTTGAAGGTCCGCAGCATCTCCGCCTCGTCGATACGGCCTCGTTCCTGTATCCAGTCGAAAACGCCGGGCCGCGGCCAGGCCGGGCGGTGGAGCGCCAGGGTGATGTGCGGCGGGACGACCCGCGAGATGTTGGAGGCGATGCCGCCGCCAGTGATGTGCGCGATCGCCCGTACTTCCACCACCGCAATCAGCTCCAGGACCGGCTTGACGTAGATCAGGGTCGGGCGCAGCAGATGATCGCCTATGGTCTCGTTCTCGAACGGCGTGCTGAGCGACAGCTTCCCGTCGGAGAGCACTCTGCGGATCAGGGAGTAGCCGTTGGCGTGGGGACCGGACGATTCCAGACCCACGACGACGTCTCCGGCCGCGATGGTGGCGCCGTCGATGATCTTGTCCTTCTCCACGGCGCCGACACAGAAGCCCGCAAGGTCATATTCTCCGTCGGCGTACATGCCGGGCATCTCGGCGGTTTCACCGCCGATCAGGGCCGCACCGGCCATCTCGCAGCCCCGGCCGATGCCCTTGATCACCTCCAGGGCGACGCCGGGGGACAGCTTGCCGGTGGCGAAGTAGTCGAGGAAGAACAGGGGCTCCGCGCCCTGGACGAGGACGTCGTTGGCGCACATTGCCACCAGGTCCATGCCGATCGTGTCGTGGCGGTTCATCTCGAAGGCCAGCTTGAGCTTGGTTCCGACACCATCGGTACCGGACACCAGAACCGGCTGCCGGAATTTCCCCGAGACCTCGAACAGCGCGCCGAAGCCGCCGAGCCCCCCGATCACGCCGCTGCGCCGGGTCCGGCCGGCGATGGGCTTGATCGCCTCGACGAGCGCGTCGCCGGCTGCCACGTCGACACCGGCGTCGCGGTAGTTCAATGGAGGTTCAGGGGCCGGCATGTCGGAATCTTGATGTTACGGGGCACGTGGGCGATTCTACCTAATCGCCGTTCACCCGTCGCCAGGCTCGCCGTTGCACCCGGGCGTGGCGGCCACCCGAGATCGGCGGGGGTCATCGGGCCGGCACGTGGAGCGGGCCCATGGTCCGGGCGCGGGTCCCGGGAAAGAGCGCTCGGTGATCCGGGGCGCCTCCACGCACAGCCCTACGGACTCCCCTGCAAGCGTTCCGCGGGGGGCTGAACGCGGTGTCGCGCCCACGGGCCCGCCAGGTGGACAAACGGTCGGGGCGGGCGGAACTTTGCCGCTCGTTTCTGTTCTACGGTATCCTTGCCGCACCCCTTGAAATCAACCCCCTTCGGTTCGACAGGCAGGGACCTTGGTCGTCGTTTCATATATCCCGAATCTTCTGACCTTGCTGCGGATCGCGGCGACGCCGGTCCTGATCATGCTGCTGAAATACGGGGTGTTCCCCGGCGCCCTTCTCCTGTTCGTGCTGGCCGGCATCTCGGACGGCCTGGACGGCTATATCGCCAAGCGCTTTCAGTACCAGACCCGCCTCGGCGCCGTACTCGATCCGCTTGCCGACAAGATCCTGCTGGTGAGCTGTTTCGTCGTTCTCACGGTCATGGGTCACATCCCTTTCTGGCTGCTCGTGGTGGTGGTGTTCCGCGATATCGTGATCGTTGGTGGTTATCTGTTGCTGGTCATTCTCGAAGGCGGCGTCAAGATGAGCCCCACCCGCATCAGCAAGCTGAACACGGTGTTCCAGATCTGCCTGATTGCGGCAGTGCTCATCAAGCTGGCGATCGGAACGCAGTTCCAGACCGTGATTCCGGTTCTGATAGGCCTGGTTACCATCACGTCCGTTTGGAGCGGTGTTCACTACGTGTGGGTATCGGCGTTTCGTCGCGGCGGCGTCGGGCACGATTCCGCGGGGCCGGTGAAATGAGTCGCCAGCTCGCACTGAAGGTGGGCCTGTCCGACCGTGCTTCGTTCGACAACTTTCATTCAGGACCGAACCTCGAGGCGGTCCAGGCCGTACGGGAAGCCGCCGCCGAACGACCCGGCGTGCTGTACCTTCACGGCCCCTCCGGGAGCGGCAAGTCCCACCTGCTGTATGCCGCACTCAAGGAGGCACAGAAGCAGGCACGACCGGCCGTCTATGTGTCGAGGGCCGCGGCGAGAGCCGCCGCCGACTGGATGGACCTGCCGGGGGATGGCCTGGTGTGCATCGACGATATCGGGGAGCGCCTGGCCCCGGCCGAGGGTGCCGGCCTGTTCTCGCTCTACGAGCGGTCGCGAAGCAGATCTGGCTCCCTGATGCTCGCGTCGCGTCCGCCTCCGCAGGCCGTCGACTGGAGGCTTGCGGACCTGTACAGCCGGCTGCGGAGCGGTCTCGCTTATCGGCTGGTCCCGCTCGGCGAGCGGGATCTGGAGGAAGCTCTGCGCATGCGGGCAGTCCACCGCGGGATCCACCTGCCGGACGAGGTGATGCGCTTCATGCTGCGGCGCTACGAACGCAGCCCGTCGACCTTGTTCCACCTGCTGGATCGCATCGACTCGCAGTCCCTGGTGCACAAGAGGCGAATAACGATTCCCTTCCTGCGGACCCTCGAAGCCGAAGGGGACCCGGCAGCCCCGGAGTGAAGAGGCCGGCCCTTCGCCCACCGGCATGATCGAAGCGGATGCCTGCGGACATGCCGGCGGCGGAGACCCTTTTGCGCGCGGCGACGCCGATGATGCGCTCGTTCCCTGCGCGCTACCCGGTGTGCGAACCTCCGCCCCGTTCGCGAAGCTTCGAAGCGGTGTCGGCCAGGCGGCGCCCGAGGGCGATGCACAGCTCACGTTCGTCGTCACTGATCCCGAGCTCGTTGTGTCGCCCGGCGACGTGGCTCGCGCCGTAGGGCGTACCCCCGCTGCGTGTGCGGTACAAGCCTCCTTCGGTGTATGGCAGCCCGACGATGAGCATCCCGTGGTGCAGGAGGGGCAGCATCATCGAGAGCAGCGTCGATTCCTGGCCGCCGTGCAGGGAGCCGGTGGACGTGAACACCGCCGCCGGCTTCCCGCTCATGGTGCCGGACAGCCACAGGCCCGCGGTGGAGTCGAGGAAATACTTGAGGGGCGCGGCCATGTTCCCGAACCGCGTGGGGCTGCCCAGGGCGAGCCCGACGCACTCCTCGAGGTCCCGATGCTCGGCGTAGGGATCACCGGATTCCGGGACCGCGCCCGCCGACGCTTCCACCACGGTCGACACGGGTGGCACCGTGCGCAGGCGCGCGTGGATCTTTCCACCAGACTCGACACCCCTGGCGACGAGATTCGCCATCTGGTGCACGGCGCCGTGGCGGCTGTAATACAGGACCAGGATCTCGTCCACGTCAGATGATTTCGAGAACGGCTTCCGGAGGTCGCCCGATCCGTGCCCGGTCCCCCGCGATCACGATCGGGCGCTGGATGAGAACCGGATCTCCCACCATGGCCTCGATGAGCTGCCTTCGGCTCAAGGTGGGATCATCGAACCCTTTCTCCTTGTACACCGGCTCTTCGATGCGCATCACCTGGCGCGGCTCGAGACCGAGCAGATCGATGATCCGGGTCAATTCGTCGACATCGGGAGGTGTCTTAAGATACTCCACGATATCGACATCAACGTCGTGCTCCGCGAGAAGCTGGAGCGTGCGACGTGACTTCGAGCATCGCGGATTATGGTAGATCGTGATCGACATGGTCTGCCATTTTTTCGCCACAACCGGTTTGTTGACACCCCAAAAACGGGGTGGTAATTTGACCTGTAACTGTGGTAAACATGCGCTATAATCAGCCAAATATCAAATTCTGTCCCATGGGAGAAGAGTGATGACGTCAATAAGAAGCGCCGCAAAGCTGCTGGGGGTCTGTGTCCTGGCGTCGGTCATGTCCACGGGCTGCATTCTCGCGAAGAAAGTCGGCGGCAAGAAGGAGATGGCCATGGCTCCGCAGAAGAAAGAGGAGCCTGCCGAGAAGAAGATGAACCCGAACGATATGTACACGGTGGTCGCGGGTGACTGCCTGTGGTGCATCTCGGCGAAGTCCCAGATTTATGGCGACCCCTACAAGTGGCCGTTGATCTACCGTAAGAACGTTGCCAAGATCGGCGACGCCGACTTGATCTATCCCGGCCAGGAATTCGTCATCGATCGCAACGCCACGCCGGAACTGGTCGAGAACGCGGTCAAGCACGCGAAGACCCGCGGTGCCTGGACGCTGGGGGTACCCGAGGCGTCCGATATCCAGTACATCGCCGACAATCCTTAGCCGCAGTCGGACTGAGCGCCCGGCGTAACCGGGCGCTCACGCAGGCAAGCCCGAAGTTGGGGTATATCCGGATCTCGCAAAAGCATGATCGGGCAATCGGCCTGATATTCCAAGGCTTGCAGCCATTTTCACAGTGTTCGAGAGCGCATCGTCGAGGTCACCGACCGTCAGGTAGATCATGTCGGTAAACGTCGTCAGGTTGCGGTATCCACTGGCGCGATTTTTGACGGTTTTGATGATGCGATCGATGCCTTCGGCGATGGCATTGGCGACGTGCGTGTCGATGAAGGCAATGACGGCGTCCTGACGCTTGCGCAAGGTGGCGACGAACTTGCGTATCGGCTCCAGACGGTGCACTTCTCGTTCAGTGCTCCAGGAACCGTTCGGCAGCCCAAGCGGCCTTGAAGGTCCAGAAGTGCTCGAACTCCCCTTTCAGACGCCGGGCTCGGTAAATGCCACGATTGTGTTTATCGAGAGCCCTCAACGTGCGGGTGTCGCTTCGACTGCGGGTCGATGAGTGGCGGCACAGCAACCGGCGCGTGCCCTTCAAGGTCCAGCCCGCATTTCTCACCGGGCGGACATCGATGAATCAGCAATGCTTGATATATCAAGCCCTTGCATGCATTGTCGGGCGGCGGAGCGAATAACAGTATGTCCTATCCGGTTCTTTGGAACCATCTGGCTGTGCATCTTGAACGATCCCCCTTGAGCCATAGCTACGGCTATGGC
>JBAUWJ010000039.1:0-16119 GCA_049583715.1 Arenicellales bacterium
TCTGCGAGGCCGTCGAGCTGCCGCATTCTGTAAAGACCAGCGGCTCGACGGGTCTGCACGTGCTCATCCCGCTCGGGGCGAGATACACGCACGAGCAGAGCCGCTCCATGGCGGAGCTGCTCGCCAATTGGGTCGTCAGGGAGCTGCCCGATATCGCCACGGTGGCGCGCCATCTCGACGCGCGTGAGGGCAAGGTGTACGTGGACTATCTGCAGAATGGCCATGGCCGGCTCCTGGCAGCCCCCTACAGCGTGCGACCGGTGCCGGGCGCGACGGTATCCATGCCGCTGAACTGGCGTCAGGTGACGGTGAGACTGGACATGCATCGCTACACCATGGCGACGGTGCCCCGATTGCTGTCGAAACAGAAAGCGGACCCGTTCGCCGGACTGCTCAGCGAGGCGGCGGACCTGGCAGAGGCGCTGGACCGGCTGGGGAAACACATGTGAACGAGAGTCCACGCCCGGGCACATTGCCCAGCTTCGACTGCCGTCGGGCAGGCGTTTTCGGGCCGAAGTCGTCTCGATCGGGATAGAATCCCGGCCTACCGGGGATAAACAGGCGGGCGACCATGCCCCACGTTATCGAGCATGCCACATCCGGCCGGGCGAAGTGCCGGGGCTGCGATCAGAAGATCGAGAAGGGCGCGCTGCGCTTCGGGGAGCGCCAGCCGAATGCCTTTGGAGAGGGCGAGATGACGTTGTGGTTCCACCTGCCCTGCGCCGCCTACAAGAGACCCGAGCCTTTTCTCGAGGTTCTCGCAGATGCGGACATCGGAGTGGACGATATTCCGGACGCCGACAAGCTGAAGGCCGCCGCCCAGGCGGGGATCGATCATCGGCGCCTGCCGCGGGTGAGCGGCGCCGACCGCGCGCCCAGTGGCCGCGCCAGATGCCGGAGCTGCCGGGAGCTGATCGACAAGGAGAGCTGGCGCATTGCGCTGGTGTTCTTCGAAGAATACCGCTTCCAGCCTTCCGGCTTCATCCATGCCGGCTGTGCGCGCGAATATCTCGGCACCACCGACGTCATGAAGCGGATCCGGCACTTCAGTCCCGAGCTGACTGGC
The DNA here is from genome assembly GCA_049583715.1 of Arenicellales bacterium. GTDB lineage: Bacteria > Pseudomonadota > Gammaproteobacteria > Arenicellales > JAANXG01 > JAANXG01. The sequence continues at coordinate 1,067 of JBAUWJ010000039.1, forward strand.
GCGGAGCTCGATGAATTGAAGGCGGCGCTGGAAGCGGGACAGTGAAGTCGCGGGCGAAACCTGGGGCGTGGCCACCGCACAGCCCGTCCGCCCTGGCGGAGAGCCGTGCCCGAGCCGATCACGGCCTTTGTCACGGCAGACACCCTGGGCGCCCTGGAACCGATCCACGCGCCGCCGGAAACCTTACCGTGAACCGACACTCGTGAAGGCCGGCCGCGTCTCGTTCTATTGTCCGCCGTGCCGAGTCACGCTTCTCGAGCACGACTACGAGCCGGAGGGCGAGCGAATCGTCACGGGGGAGCTCGAGTGTCCATCGTGCGGGCGGGCGACACCGGTCCTCCAGGGCTTCCCGCTGTTCACCGAGACCGGGACAGCGCCGGTCGGTCCGGAGAAGCTCGCCGCCCTCGCGGAGCGGTGGTTCAGGACAGAATCCGAGATCGAGAAGTTCATCCACACACAGTCGATACGCCCCGTGTTCGACGCCTACGCGGCGTACTATCCCTTCAACGAGGCGCTGGTAGGCTTCGTGCGGTTCCGCGATCTGGTCCTGGAGAGCCTCGGGCCGGGAGATCTCATACTGGACCTGAGCTGCCGCACCGGCTGGACCGGTGAGTTCCTCGCCGCGCTCTTCCCGGACCAGTATGTGGTCTCGCTGTGGGAGGGCAACCAGGGCGTGCTCGCCTACAGCGGCTATGCCTACTGGCTTCCCGAGGCCTCCCGTGCCCGGAATCTCGAAATCGTCTTCACGCCGGACAGGTCGCGGCTTCCCTTCGAGGACGGAGCTTTCCGGCTCGTTTTCGGCTACGACTTTCTTCATCACCACGCCGACAGCGCGAGCCTTCAAGAGCTGCTCAGGGTCGCCGACGCCACAAGCCCGTTGATCTTCCCGCACGTGCATACGAACCATTCACTGCCGGACCCCTACTTCGAGCGTGAGGGGACCCTCATATCCTCGACCGACTGGTGCCGGCGTTGGTCCTCGCTGCCGGGCAAGGGGCCGCGCACGCCCTGCGTGATCTCCGAGCTGGACATCTACGGCCCGCAACCGGTCAAGATAGCAACCCGCGATTCGATCGAGCACTACAACTGCTGCGTGCTGCTCGCACCGGAACACTGGGTGGGCAGGCCAGTCGCGCCTTGGCGGGCCCCGGTCCCGACAGGCGAGGAATACCTGTTCCTCAATCCATTGCTGCAGGTGAATCTGTCCTCGGGGATCGTCCGCATCGACCCTGCTTCCATGGAAGGCGGCGTGGCGCACCTGCTCCAGCGTCATCCCGCCATCGCGCGCGATCTCGAGGCGCGCATCACGCAGGGCCTCAGCCGACCCCAACGACAATTGCTGTTCTGGGCGGACAAAGGACTCGACTACTCACACGCGTGCCGCCGCATGGAGGGGACAGGCTGGTCGCCGGACGCAGAGATCCGTGATCTCGTCGACAGGCATATCCTGATGGCTCTCCCCGTCTCGGAGGCGATGTGGCTGCTTCAACACTACTATCGTCATCGCCTGCCGGCATGCCCCGTTCGCGAGCACGTCTTCCCCACCCTGTGGCGGGGCATGGCATCCCGCTACGCAGGACATCCCGTCATTGTCAACCATGACGGCAGCGCGTTCGGCCTCGAGGACACGCGCCTGCTGGTCCATGCCGTGCGTGCTCTCCTGTCGAGCCGGGGAATAGGGCGGGGTGAGCGCATTTTGATCGTATCAGGCGGCCACCTGGAGGTGCTGATCACCTGCTGGGCGGCCTGGCTGGACGGCGTCGTGGTGGCGGTGATCGATCCCGCGACCGGATCCGGCGGGGTCCGTGACCTCGTGCGTGAGCTGGATGTACGCCTCACTTTCGCCGACTCGGCGGACGTCGTGCCGGACGGCGCCGGCTGCGAGGTGATCACCTTCGACGACATGTCCTCCAGCGTGCCCACCGGGACATCCTTCAGCGAGCGAATAAAGGCCTTCACCGGCGATCCCGGCTCCGCCGACGAGCCGGCCGGCCCCCTGGGGGAGGACGCCGCCGCCCTGGTACTGTGTACCTCCGGCAGCTCCGGAGCTCCGAAGAAAGTCGAGCTCTCTCAGGGCAGCCTCTTCCGAACCGGCGACATGCTGGCGCGCCTTTATCACTGGGACCGCGGGCAACGTTTGCTCTCCCTGGGACCGATGTACAGCATGAGCGGCTTGAGAAACCCGGCGGTCGCCGCCCTGCACGCCGGCGCCACCATCGTCGTGCCCTCGCCCAACGAGCGCGCCGTCGCCACCGGCGCGCTGCGGTCTATCGAACGCCATGCAGTCAACATCGTTACCACGGTGCCGGCGTTCCTCGAGAACGTCGACCGGCTGCTCCAGCAGGGCAGGACGCTCGACCTCCAGAGCCTCAAGCAGTTGTTGACCACGGCGAGCCCCACCGACATCGCTGCGCAGCGGCGCGTGTCCAGGCGCCTCTGCATCGAGATCGCCGACTACTACGGCCTCACCGAGACGGGCGGCCTGTGCATCGCCCAGCGAACGGGACGGCAATATGGCGAAGGCGTCGTCGGCACGCCGGCAGGCTGCCTCTGTGAGATCCGGGCGCCGGACGGCACTCCCGTGGCGCAAGGGGAGACCGGTGAGCTCCACGTCTATTCCGACAACCTCATGAAGCGCTATCTCGGCGATCCGCAATCCGGACTGCGGATTCACGGCGGATGGCTCGCCACCGGTGACCGGGCACGAATTGCGGACAACGGCGACGTCGAGCTTCTCGGCCGCCTCGACGGCGCCCGCAAGAACCGCCAGGGCGAGTTCGTGTCCGAAAACAATCAGCACCAAGGGGACCCGAGGCGAGACTATTGACCTCACGGACTCCAGCTCGCGAGCGCTTCAAATCGTCGAGCATCATATTCAATTCTTTTGCCGCCACGTGCGATTGTTATAAAGTCCATCGTGTTTACCAGGGTCCGGAAAACCATCGGTATTCATGAACCGGGGATTCTCCACTGAAGCCTGCGAGCAAGCCGTGGGCAAGGTCTTCCTGCAAGGCAGCGAGACCGTCACCTATGGACAGCTCCTGGAACGTATCGAGAAGCTCGCGACCTGCTATCGTTCGGCGAAGCTCGAGCCCGGTGACCGCGTGCTGCTGGCGGTCGCCTCCCCGGCCCGCTTTTCGGAGCTGTTCCTGTCCCTGCTCGTCAACGGCCTCTGCGCCGTGATTGCCAACCCCATCGCCACGAGTCCCGAGGTGCATCACCTCATCGAGCAGACCACTCCGCGGAGTCTGATCATCGACCACGATCTCGTGGACAAGTGGAACCTCGGCGAAGACGGCGCCGCTTCGAACCTCTTGTTCACTGTTTCCGCCGACAGAAAGCAGGGGCTGCTCGGCCGGCTTCTGGGCGGGCGTGGTGACGGAGCCGTCGAGAATGCCGACCAATACCCGGCGCTGGCGGACCGGCTGGAACGCACGCGGCCCCCTGGGTCCCTGGACGACTCTCTCACAGGCTGGATCATTCACACATCCGGCACCACCAGCGACCCGAAGAACGTCGCGGTCTCTCGACGGGCCTTGTTGAACACGCTGCGATGCCGCAGCGAGAAGTTCTCCGTCACCCCGGATTCGAAGATTCTCAACGTCCTGTCTCTCTCCCAGGGAGACGGCTTGGGGCAAGGCCCGCTGCTGGCCTTCTACAACGGCGCGACCTGGGTGCGTCCCGCGGAGTTCCAGCAGCGAACCCTGCCCGTGATTCTCGATTCCATCTATACCCACCGGGTGACGCACTTCATCACCGTGCCGGTCATGATGAGCCTCATGATGCGGTTGGGCGACGAGGAAAGAGACTGCTTCGACACCGGGGATTTCGAGCTCGTGGTCTCCACCGCCGCGGCGCTGCCGGAAACCTTGTGGCGCGCTTTCGAGGAGGCCTACGGCGTGGAGGTCACCAATCTCTACGCGCTTTCGGAATGCACCACCGCCCTGTTCGCCGGCCCTGACGCGGCCAGCCGCCGGGTGGGGAGCCTCGGCAGGCCCTATGGCTGCGAGATCCGAATCGAGCCGCTTGCCGGACAGGCAACCGGGGGCCCGAGGCAGGCCGGGGAACTGTGGCTCAGGAGTGCCAGCCTGATGGACGGGTATCTCAACAACGATCGGGCGACTTCCCAATGCCTGGTGGACGGCTGGCTCAAGACCGGGGATCTCGTCGAACGCGACGACGAGGGTTTCGTATGGCTCACCGGCCGGGTGAAGGACATGATCAACTTCGCCGGCTATTCCCTGAATCCCTCCGAGATCGCGGAGGCCTTGGAATCCCATCCCACGGTCCTCGAAGCCGCCGTCGCGGGTGTGAACCACGACGAATGGGGCGAGATCCCCGTTGCCGTGGTGGTGTGCCGAAGCGGCGCGGATACTACCGTCCGCGACCTCATGGCTCACCTCAGAGCCAGGTTGACCGAATACAAGCTGCCGCGTGAGATCGTCTTCGCCGAATCGCTGCCCCGGACCGCCAATGGCAAGCTCAACGCCGGGGTACTGTTGGAGCTGTATAGAAAGAAGAGTCCCGCGGCGTCGGGGGGCTGGAATGAACGGATCGTCTCCATCGCCCAGGCCTGTTTCAGGACCGGGGAAGCCCTGGAACCGGACGCGAGTCCGGCGACGGTGTCGGGGTGGGATTCGCTGGCACACATGGAGATGATTCTCGCCGTAGAGCGCGAATTCTCCATCCGGTTCACCACGAAAGAGATCATGACCGTCGAGACGCTCGGGGAGTTGACCGAGCTGGTCGGCCGCAAGCTGGCGGAACGTTGAGTTTGGCCCGGGGCACCGGCAAGAGGAAGTACCCGATTCCCCCCGGCGTCTGGCTCAAGACCGCCTTGATCCTCGCGCTGGCGGTGGCCGCCACCACTGCCTACGACGTCCACTACCGCCGCGGTAATCCCTACATCCGTGCCGTGGAGCAACGCATCGCGAATTTCAAGCGGGACCCCGGCAAACCGCTGGTGGTCGCGATCGGTGGTTCCCTGACGATGCTGGGCACGCCGAGGGACTGGTCCGGGCAGCCGTTCGACTGGCTGAGGTTGATCATTCAGGGATCCACGCTCAACGACTTCGCCGCCGCCACGAACGACATCGTCGCCCTGAAGCCCGACCTGATCCTCATAGACCTGCACCAGTTCATACACAAGCCCTACGACCTGCGCCTTCGCCGGGCATTCAAGCACCTGCTGCGAGCGCCCCTGGAGGCTTACAGGTTGATCAAACCCGCGCCTTCGCAGTTCGAGATCGACGCCTGCGGAAGCGGTCTCGACCTAGACGGGGCGCTGGAGCATATCAAGGAGCAGTTCAGCTCACCGGAAAACGACATCGCCTCGTCGCCCATGCTCGAGGCCTTCATGGACAAGGGCATCCCCGTGGCGATCATCCGCGTGCCCATGCTGAGGGACATCGAGTCGCGGGTGAAGGAGAAGCAGGTCTGGCTGCGAAAGGCGCGACGTGACGCCGCGACGCTCGGCCTCGAGATCCACGACCCCCACTGGGAAGACCTGGACGAGCGCTACTTCTGCCCGGACAAGACTCACATGAGCCGCGCCGGCGAGCGGATATTCAGTGCCTGGCTGGCCCCTCGAATCACGGCGGAGCTGAGCGCGCTCAGGTGAACCTAGTCTCGACCGCCATGCTGTTGTGGCTGACCGGTCTGGTGGCCGGCTACTGGGCGCTGCCGCGCGAGCTCCAGCTCCACTGGGTGTCGCTGGTCACGGCCGTCTTCCTGTCGATCTACGCGCCGCTGTCGCTGGCCGCCCTGGTGATCGTCACGGCCGCCTGCTACTTCATCGGCCACAGGAGCGTCGGCGCGGCGCTCGCCGTGTGCATTCTCATGCTTCTCGGCTACCGCGCGTTGTCCTTCGGCAATCCCATGCAGGCCGTGTCTTTCCGGGACGCCCACGGGCAGCCCGCCCAGTTCTTCATACTGATGGGCTTCTCCTTCTACATCCTGCGTGCCATTCATTATCTGCTGGAGCGGCTGAAGGGACGTCTGGAGGAGCACAGCCTGGTGCAGCTCTTTCATTACCTGTTCTTCCTGCCGACCCTGATCGTGGGGCCCATCAATCGCTTCGACAGCTTCCTGCGGGACGAGCGGCGGCGGCGCTGGGATCCGGAACAGTTTTCGTATGGACTTACACGAATCGTGTTCGGGTTCACCAAGATCGTGGTGATCGCCTATTACCTGGTGAACAGGAAGATGGGATTCTGGATACCCACGCTGGACCAGAGCAACCACGCGCTGCTGCAGTACGTCGACTGCTGGCAGTACGCACTGAACCTCTACTTCCAGTTCTCGGGCTACTCGGACGTGGCGATCGGCGTGGGCGCCCTGCTGGGATTCCGGATCAACGAGAATTTCAACTACCCCTTCCTGCAGCCCAACATCTCCGAGTTCTGGCGCAACTGGCACATGTCACTGACCTCCTGGTCGCGGGAGTACGTCTATCCTTCCGTGGCCGCTTCGACGCGTTCGCCCTATCTCGCGATCTTCGCGGCCATGCTGTTCATCGGTCTGTGGCACGAGTTCTCCCCCAAGTATCTGCTGTGGGGGCTGTACCACGGCGCGGGAATCATGGCGCACCGTTACTACCAGCGCTCCGGGTTTAGAATCCTGCCGTTCGACAACGCACTGCTCAGGCGGGGCGCGTCGGCCCTGGCCACCGTCGCGACCCTGCACTTCGTGGTGATCGGCTTCATCCTGACCAAGGAGAGCTCCCTGAGGGCTTCCTGGGTCGCCTTCAAACAACTCACGGGAAATTACTAGGGGAGGCTGCCGGCATGTACACCTACCTGCGCTCGATCCTGCCGAAGAGCGTCTGCGACTGGATCACGGCCTGCTGGTTCGCGTTCCTGATCATCCTCATCTTCGTCCTGTGGACCAACGACAAGACCGGTTTTCATTACCTGCAGATGTAGGCGGATCTCCTGGGTGAGGTCAGGTGTCGCGTGGGATGGGGCAGCGTTTCGCAACACCGTCGTTGAGAGTTTTCCCATCAGCCTGCTGACGGCATTGACCGCAGACTCCATCTGCAACGATACAGTCGGTGGCGTCGCCCGGAATGGAGACATGGTGGGCATCAGGATCGTGCAAGACGACAATGGCGCCGGGCCTGTGTGCGAGGTGCCCGTTGTTTTCGACGCCGGCTGGCTCCTCGCTTTTCGCGGTTCGCCCGCCTCGTTGAGGACGACGAGGCGAGCTACTCGAATTCGAGAATGGGCTGGTCGACGGAGAGACTGTCGCCCTGCTCGGCGAGGACCTTCGCGACCACGACGTCCTGCGTGGCGCGCAGCACGTTTTCCATCTTCATGGCTTCCACCACCGCCAGCTCGTCGCCCTCCTTGACGCGCTGACCGGCCTCGACGTCGAGACGCACGAGCAGTCCGGGCATGGGGGACAGCAGCAGCTTGGAGTAGTCGGGCGGCGGCTTGTCCAGCATCAGGGCGTTCAGCTCCGCGCCGCGCAGTGTGAGCACCAGGGCGGATACCTGGATACCGTCGCAGGACAGACGGTACTCGACGCCGCGGCGCTCGATCTGGACGCAGTGGGTATTGCCGTCGCTCTCGAAGCGGAACAGCGGCTCTCCGATCCGCCAGTCCGTGCGCACGCGATACACATTGCCCTCGTACCGCAGCTCATAGCCGTGGGGGACGGGACAGATCTCCATGGGGTAGTTCTGCTTGTCGATGACGGCGACGACCTCCAGAGGCTTCGAGAGGTCCGCCGGCGGTGCGACGCGCCCGGGGATCCGCGAGCTCCGCTGCAGATGGGCGCAGTGGGAGGCGGCCAGAGCGGCCAGGAAGACGTGCACCTCGTCGCGCGACGGTGCCCTCGAATGGAAGCCGTCCGGAAATTCCTCGGCGATAAACCCGGTCGTGAGGCTGCCGGCCACGAACCGGGGGTGTGAGACCAGGGCATTCAGAAATCCCGTGTTGTGCGCGATCCCACGGATGAAGTACTCGTTCAAAGCAGTGCGCATGGCGGTGATGGCGGAATTCCTGTCCGGACCGTGGGTGATCAGCTTGGCGATCATGGGGTCGTAGTAGACCGACACCTCGCCGCCTTCACAGACGCCGGTGTCGACGCGGACCTTCGCGGACTCGGCGGGCGGCAGGTAGTGCACGATGCGGCCGGTGGAGGGCATAAACTCTCGGAGCGGATCCTCGGCATAGACGCGCGCCTCGATGGCCCACCCGGACAACGCGATGTCCTGCTGTCCGATGGCGAGCTTCTCCCCGGACGCAATGCGCAGCATCTGCTCCACCAGGTCGATGCCAGTAACCATCTCGGTCACCGGATGCTCGACCTGCAGGCGGGTGTTCATCTCGAGGAAGTAGAAGTTCTTGTTCGCGTCGGCGACGAACTCCACCGTCCCCGCCGAGACGTAATCCACCGCTAGGGCCAGCGCCACGGCCTGCTCACCCATGGCGCGGCGCGTCTCCGCGTCGAGGAGCGGCGAAGGGGCTTCCTCGATGACCTTCTGGTGCCGACGCTGTATGGAGCACTCGCGCTCGCCGAGATACAGGCAGTGGCCGTGCTTGTCGGCCAGCACCTGGATCTCGATGTGTCGGGGCTGCTCGATGAACTTCTCGACCAACACCCGTCCGTCGCCGAATGAGGACAGGGCTTCGCTGGTGGCGCGATCGAAGCCGTCCCGGCACTCGGCTTCATTGCGCGCAACGCGCATGCCCTTGCCGCCGCCCCCGGCGCTGGCCTTGAGCATCACCGGATAGCCGATCTCCTTCGCGACTTTCACGGCATGCTTGGCGTCCTCGATGACACCGTCGAAGCCCGGGATGGTGTGAACGCCCGCTTTGCTCGCCAGCTTCTTGGAGGTCAGCTTGTCGCCCATGGCCTCTATGGCGGCGACGTCGGGGCCGATGAAAACGACGCCCGCTTTATCGAGGGCTTCGGGGAAGCGGCGGTTCTCCGACAGGAAGCCGTAGCCGGGGTGCACCGCCTCGGCGCCGGTGCTGCGGCACGCCTCGACGATCCTGTCGATGGACAGGTAGCTCTGGGAGGACGGCGGCGGGCCGATGTGGACGGCTTCGTCCGCCATCTGCACGTGCAGGGCGTCGCGGTCGGCGTCCGAGTACACCGCCACGGTCGCGATGCCGAGCCGGCGGCCGGTCTTGATGACACGGCAGGCGATCTCGCCCCGATTGGCGATGAGGATTTTCTTGAACATTATTGTTCGTGTGGTCGGCCTTGCGGCCGGATTGTTTCGAGTCGGGATGAATCCCGACCCACGGCAGACCGAGCCTTGGGCCGGCATTCATGCCGGCAGCCGCGGTGGGGATCGCCACGACCTTGTCGGGCTGAGGCCCGACCTGCAGGCGGGATTCTGCTCGTTCCTGCCATCTAGAGGGGGAGGTTGTTGTGCTTGCGCCAGGGGTTGTCGAGGTTCTTGTCGCGGAGCATGCGCAGCGACCGGCAGACACGTGCCCGGGTGCTGTCGGGCATGATCACGTCGTCGATGTAACCCCGGCGGCCGGCGATGAAGGGGTTGGCGAAGGTGCGCCGGTACTCCTCGGTATGCCTGGCGATCTTCTCCTCATCGCCGAGGTCCTTGCGGAAGATGATCTCCACCGCGCCCTTCGGACCCATCACCGCGATCTCGGCGCTCGGCCAGGCGAGGTTGGCGTCGCCGCGCAGGTGCTTGGAGCTCATGACGTCGTAGGCGCCGCCGTAGGCCTTGCGGGTGATGACCGTCACCTTGGGCACCGTGGCCTCGGCGAAGGCGAACAGCAGCTTGGCGCCGTGCTTGATGATGCCGCCGAACTCCTGCGAGGTGCCCGGCAGAAAACCCGGGACATCGACGAAGGTCAGGATGGGGATGTTGAAGGCGTCGCAGAAGCGAACGAAGCGGGCCCCCTTGATGGCCGAGCTGATATCCAGGCACCCCGCCAACACCATGGGCTGGTTGGCCACCACGCCCACCGTGCTGCCCTCCAGGCGAATGAACCCGATGATGATGTTCCGGGCATAGTCCGGCTGGATCTCCAGGAACTCGTATTCGTCGGCCACTTTGACGACCAGCTCCTTCATGTCGTAGGGACGGTTCGGGTCGTCGGGCACCAGGGTGTCCAGCGAAGGCTCCATGCGCTCCGCGGGATCATCGGTGGGCCACACCGGCGGCTTTTGCCTGTTGTTGGCCGGCAGGTAGTCGAAGAAGCGGCGCACGGAGAGCAGGGCCTTCACGTCGTTCTCGAAGGCGAGGTCCGCAACGCCGGACCTGGTCGAATGAGTTACGGCGCCGCCGAGCTCCTCGGAGGTGACCGTCTCGTGGGTGACGGTCTTCACCACGTCGGGACCGGTGACGAACATGTAGGAGCTGTCCCGCACCATGAAGATGAAGTCGGTCATCGCCGGCGAGTACACCGCGCCGCCGGCGCACGGGCCCATGATGAGCGAGATCTGCGGGATGACCCCGGAGGCCAGCACGTTGCGCTGGAACACCTCGGCGTAGCCGCCGAGAGAAGCCACGCCTTCCTGGATGCGAGCGCCGCCGGAGTCGTTCAGGCCGATGACCGGGGCACCGACCTTCATCGCCTGGTCCATGACCTTGCAGATCTTCTCGGCGTGGGCCTCGGAGAGCGAGCCGCCGAAGACCGTGAAGTCCTGGCTGAAGACGAAGACCAGGCGGCCGTTGATGGTGCCGTAGCCGGTGACCACGCCGTCGCCCGGGATACGCTGCTCCGCCATGCCGAACTCCGTCGTGCGGTGCTCCACGAACATGTCCCATTCCTCGAAGCTGCCCTGGTCCAGGAGCAGCTCGAGGCGCTCGCGCGCCGTCAGCTTGCCTTTGTCGTGCTGGGCCTGGATGCGCTTGTCGCCGCCGCCCTGCCTCGCGGCAGCGCGTTTTTTTTCGAGCTCTTTGACGATTTCCTGCATGCCTTACCCCGTCCGGCCGCTTCGCCGAATGCGCCGCCGGCGCATCGCGTTCAGGCCGCGTCCCGTTTGTTTTCGATCAACGACAGCACTTCCCCCGCCGCCGTCGGGATATGCGTGCCGGGGCCGAAGATCGCGGACACGCCGGCTTTGTATAGAAAGTCGTAGTCCTGCCTCGGGATCACCCCGCCGCACACCACCACGATCTCACTGCCGCCCTGCTGCCTGAGGCGCTCCAGCATGGCCGGTACCAGGGTCTTGTGGCCCGCGGCCTGGGAGGACACGCCGATCACGTGCACATCGTTCTCGATGGCCTGGCGGGCCGCTTCCCCGGGTGTCTGAAACAAGGGCCCGATGTCCACGTCGAAGCCAATGTCGGCGAAGGCGGTCGCGATGACCCGGGCGCCGCGGTCGTGCCCGTCCTGGCCGAGCTTGACCACGAGCATACGGGGACGGCGGCCGTGGCGCTCATCGAACGCCTCGACGCGGGCCTTTATAGCCTCGAAGGATTCGTCGTTCTTGTAGGCCGACCCGTAGACCCCGCTCACGGAGCGGTTCACGGCGCGGTGCCGACCCCAGGCTTCCTCCAGCGCCCCGGAGATCTCGCCAACCGTGGCCCTGGCGCGCGCCGCCTCCACTGCGGCCGCCAGCAGGTTGTCGGAGGTGCCGGCCGCCCGGGTGAGCGCGTCGAGCGCCCTGCGGCAGGTCTCATCGTCGCGCTCGGCGCGCAGCTTCTCGAGGCGCCGGACCTGCGTCTCGCGCACCGCGCTGGTATCGATGTCGAGTATATCCACTTCGTCCTGGCGGTCGCTGGTGTACTTGTTGACACCGACGATCACTTCCTCGCCCCGGTCTATCCGCGCCTGGCGCAGGGCTGCGGACTGCTCGATGCGCAGCTTGGGCATGCCGGCCTCGACCGCCTTCGTCATACCGCCGAGCTCTTCCACCTCGTCGATCAACGCGCGCGCGTGCGCGGCAAGGGAATGCGTCAGCGATTCGAGATAGTAGGAGCCACCGAGCGGATCGACGACCCGGGTAATGCCCGTCTCCTCCTGCAGCACGAGCTGGGTGTTGCGGGCGATGTGGGCGGAGAAGTCTGTGGGCAGTGCGAGGGCCTCGTCGAAGGAATTGGTATGCAGCGACTGGGTCCCGCCGAAGGCCGCCGCCAGCGCCTCGACGGTGGTCCGGATGACGTTGTTGTAGGGATCCTTGCTGGTGAGGCTGACGCCGGAGGTCTGGCAGTGGGTACGCAGCATCTTCGAGCGGGGATCTTTCGGCTGAAAGTGCGCGTCCATCAATTGCGACCAGAGCGCCCGCGCCGCCCGCAGCTTGGCCACCTCCATGAAGAAGTTCATGCCGATGGCGAAAAAGAACGACAGGCGCGGCGCGAATTTGTCCACCGCCATGCCGGAGCTGATGGCGGCGCGAACGTACTCCAGGCCGTCGGCGAGCGTGAACGCCAGCTCCTGCACGCAGTTCGCGCCGGCCTCCTGCATGTGGTAGCCGGAGATGGATACCGAATTGAACCTCGGCATGTGCTCGGCGGCGTAGCCGATGATGTCCGCGACGATCCGCATGGACGGCCCGGGTGGATAGATATAGGTATTGCGGACCATGAACTCCTTGAGGATGTCGTTCTGCAGGGTGCCGGAGAGCTGCTCCGGCGCGGCGCCCTGCTCCTCGGCCGCCACGATGAACATCGCCATCACGGGGAGCACCGCGCCGTTCATGGTCATGGAGACCGACATCCGGTCCAGCGGGATGCCGTCGAACAGGATCTTCATGTCCTCGACGGAGTCGATGGCGACGCCGGCCTTGCCGACGTCGCCCTGCACGCGCGGGTGGTCGGAGTCGTAGCCGCGGTGGGTGGCGAGGTCGAAGGCGACCGACAGGCCCGTCTGTCCCGCTTCCAGGTTGCGGCGATAGAAGGCGTTCGATTCCTCGGCCGTGGAGAAACCAGCGTACTGGCGCACGGTCCAGGGCCGGCCGGCGTACATGGTGGCCCTCGGCCCGCGCAGGAAGGGCGCGAGCCCCGGAAAGCTGTTCAGGTTCTCGAGGCCGGCCAGATCCTCGGCCGTGTACAAGGGCTTGACATCGATGCCTTCGGCGGTATTCCACACGAGATCCTCCACCGCCCTGCCGCCGAGCTCGGCCTCCGCAAGCCGCCGCCATTGCTCGAATGTATGCTCATCGCTCGTCATCGGACGACCTCCGGGATCTCCAGGAAAATCGCTGACATCATCAGCACTTCCCCCTCGAAGCAAGGTTGGATGAGAGGGCGCACTTGGCAAAGAGTCCCGTCTCCCGCTGGCGGGAGAGGGTCAGGGTGAAGGTGGTCCTGAACGACGCCCCCTCACCCCAGCTCTCTCCCAGAGGGAGAGGGAGCTGTTGCCGTATCCTCTGTCGAAAAGAACGTGTTGGCGTTCCATCCGCGACATTATATATGCTGGGGTAGCAGAGAGGACTTGACGCAGCGTCAACCGCGCTCGGACAGCCACTCGGCGATGGCCGGGGGGACGGTCCTCTGGGACTTGCCGCTGACGTAGATGCCGATGTGCCCGCCGTCGAACTCGAGCTCCGTGTAGTCGTCGGTGCCGACCAGGTCCCGCAGTGCCCGGGAAGCGTCCGGCGGGACGAGGTGGTCCTGGTTGGCGTAAATGTTGAGCACGGGCATGGTCACGTTCTTGAGATCGATGGGCCTCGAGCCGATGCGGGCGGTGCCCGCGACGAGGCCGTTGGCCTGAAAAAAAGTCTTCACGAACTCCCGGAAAGCTTCGCCCGCCTGGTCCGGGCTGTCGAAGATCCATTTCTCCATCAGCATGAAATTGCGGGCGCTTTTCTCGTCCGCGAGGGCATCGACCATGTTGACGTATTTCTGACCCATGAGCTGGAAGGGCTTGAGGGTCAGGAAGGTCCAGTTGAGCAGCTCGCCGGGGACGTTGCCGAGGGTATCCACCAGGAGGTCGATATCGAGCTCGCGCGCCCAGTGGCTGAGCATGTTGTCGGTGGTCTGGAAATCGATGGGCGTGACCATGGTTACCAGGTTCCTGACCTTGTCCGGGTGCAGCGCGGCGTAGCAGGCGCTGAAAGTGCCGCCCTGGCAGATGCCGAGGATGTCGAGGTCTTCGAGGTTGTGGCGACGCCTGACGACGTCGACGCACCGGTCGAGGTAGCCGTCGATGTAGTCCTCGAGTGTGAGAAACCGGTCCGAGCGGTCCGGGTACCCCCAGTCGATCAGGTAAACGTCCAGGCCCTTGTCCAGCAGCGCCCGGATCATGGAGCGGTTCTCCTGCAGGTCCGTCATATAGGGCCGGTTCACCAGCGCGTAGACGACCAGCAGCGGCACGGCCCGGGTGGGGCGCTTGCCTGCCGGTGACTTGTAGTGGTAGAGGGTGAGCTTGTCCTCGCTGTGAACGGCGTCGCGCGGCGTGACGCCGGATTGCAGAGCGCCGAGGCTCTTGAGCGTCTCGAAGCCGGTGCCGAGCTTGCGCGCGAACTCGCTCAGCTCCTCGCTGATGGTTTCCGGGCTGAGCGGGCGCTCATTCATTTGGCGCGGCTCTTGCCGGACTGCTTACCGGACTGCTTACCGGTCGACTTGCCGCCGGACCGGGCGGCCGGTTTCCGCGATGGGCGCGCACCGGGTTTCCTGGCCGACGTCCCCGCGGCGCTCCGTGCGGTTCGACGCCCGGCAACGGGGGAGGCCGGCGCTTCAGCGAGCCGCGACTTGAGTGCGCTCAGCTCCTGCCGCGTTTCCTTCAGCTTTCGGTGCAAGGCATCGACCTCGTCACGGGTAGGCAGGTTGGCGGCCTCGGCCCACTGATCCATGATCTTCGCAGCCTGGCTTCGGTAGGCCATGAGGGCGTTGATCATGCGGGCATTCAGGTGCCTGTATTCCTCAGTCGCAACGCGCTCGGCGTAGGTATCCTCGCTACACGATACCCAGTTGTCGTACAGGTCGCGAATGGTCGACGGCCCCTCCCCTTGCTCGAAGCTCTCTATCAAATTCTCGCGCAGCCGGTTCAGCGAGCGTCGGGTAGTCTCGGCGCTGTAGGCGGCGTATTCACCGTACGCCTGTTCGTAGGCCAGCCACAGGCGGGACAGCTCCTGGAATGATTCCTGGTGCTCCCGGGTATAGCCCACGCCCGGCATGCGAAGGA
>JBAUWJ010000040.1:0-23605 GCA_049583715.1 Arenicellales bacterium
GCTCGAACACGCCGGAGCCGTCCAGGCGGGCGAGAAACGCCGTCGAGGCGGCGCTGTGATCCTGGTCGAGCACGGCATAAGGCACGTGGTTCAGGTCGTAGCTCGCGGCATAGCCGAACAGCAGGCACTGGAGAATCGGCGGCAGGAAGAGGCTCACCCGGCTGCGGGGATCCTTGAGAACCGCGAGGAGCTCCTTGCGGATCAGGGCCAGGATTCGGACCAGGCTATCGGGCATAGCCGCCTCAGGCGATCCGCTTGCGGGTGGCGACGCCCGACAGCAACATGAGCCCCCCGGCCATCAGCGACAGCACGGCGGCGTTCGGCAGGATCACGCCCCACAGGTCACCAGCCAGGAACAGAGTCTGCAGCAGCGCGACGTAGTACCGGGCGGGCAGCACGTAGGTAATGATCTGCACCGCCTCCGGCATGCTGCGCAGATCGAACAAAAAGCCGGACAGCATCATCGCCGGCAGGAAGGTGAGCAGCAGCGCGAGCTGGCTGGCGACGAACTGGCTCTTCGTGATCGACGAGACCACCAGCCCGATCCCGAGCGCCACCAGGAGGTAGAGCATCGACACCCCGACCAGGATCCATATGGAGCCGCGCAGGGGCACGTGAAACAAAAACACGCCGGCGAGAACGCACAGACCGAGACCGATCAGTCCCATGATGAAATAGGGCACGGTCTTCCCGAGCAGGATCTCGTCGCTGCGCACCGGCGTCGCGAACAAGGGCTCGAAAGTCCCCCGCTCCCACTCGCGCGCCATCACCAGCGCGGTGAGAAAAGCCCCGATCAGTGTCATCACCAGGACGATCAGCCCCGGTACGAGGAAGTAATGGCTGTCGTTCGCCTCGTTGAACCACAGGCGGCTTTCGATCACGATCGGGCTCGAAGCGACGGCATGCCCTTCGGCGCTGCGCCGGCCGCTCCATTGCCCCACCGCGCCCTCGGCATAGCCCTGCACGATGCGGGCGGTGTTGGCGTCCGTGCCGTGTAGGATGAGCTGCACCTCGGCGTCGCCGAGCGCCAGCCGCCTCGAGAAGTCCTGGGGGATGCGGATGATGCCCTTGACCTGGTCGGCCAGCATCAGCTTCTTTGCCGCCGCCATCGACGGCACCAGGTGCACGTCGAAGTACGGCGACAGACGAAAGCCGGCGGCCAGATCCAGGGCATCGGCCGAGGAGTCCTCCAGCGCGACCGCGACGGGGACTTTCTTGACGTCCAGCGACAGGCCGTAGCCGAACAACAGCACCAGTATCACCGGCATCACGATCCCGATGGCGATGCTGCTCGGGTCGCGGAAGAGTTGATACGCCTCTTTCCGGATCAGCGCGCCGATGCGGCGCAGCTTGCGCCATGTCCCGGCAGTCCTGCGGGGTGCGTCCGTGCTCATGCCGCGTCTCCGGCCCTGGACAAGGCGTCCTGCCGGCGCGCCTCCTCGATGACGGCGATGAAGGCATCCTCCATCGTGCCCTCGTGTCCGGCGGGCATTCGGGCGAGGCCGCGAACCTGTGCCGGCGTGCCCTCCGCCAGCCGCCGGCCCGCGTCGAGGATCATGACGCGATCGCAGTATTCCGCCTCCTCCATGAAGTGGGTGGTGATGATCACCGTTACGCCTTGCTCGGCCAGTGCGTTGATCCGGCCCCAGAATTCGCGGCGCGCCATGGGGTCGGCACCGCTGGTGGCCTCGTCGAGAAAGAGGATGTCGGGCTCGTGAAGCAGGGCCGCGGCCATGGCGAGGCGCTGCTTGTAGCCACCCGGGAGCTGCTCGCTCGCCAGCCGCGAGAGCTTCGTCAGTTCGAACTGCTCGATCGCCCAGGCGATGCGCCGGGCCTTGCGGGTCCCGCGAAGCCCGTAGGCGCTGGCGAAGAACTCGAGGTTCTCCGTGACAGTGAGAGGGCCATAGAGCGAGAATTTCTGCGCGACGTAGCCGATGCGCTGGCGGGCGGAGGCGCGGGCGGTGCGCAGGTCCGCACCCGCCACCTTCAGGCTCCCGCTGGTGGCGGGCAACAGGCCGCACAGCATCCTGAACGTCGTGGTCTTGCCCGCACCGTTCGGGCCGAGCAGCCCGAAGATCTCGCCCTGTCGCACGTCGAAGCTGACCCGGTCGACGGCCGTGAACGCACCGAAGCGGCGCACCAGGTCGCTCACCTCCACGACCGGGCTGCTGCCCGCTACGGCCGCCCTTCGCTCCAGGCTCATGCCGACGGTGGCACGTTCCCGGTCGACATGGGCATGCAGGAGAACCATGAAGCCGTCCTCGAACCTCGGCGGCACGGCCGTTACCGCGGTGTCGGCGAGGAGCGTCCGGCGGCGCTGGTCCCCGGTACTCCCCGCGGCTTTGGAGACGAAACGAACCCGGCCGCCCTGGGGTACCGCGTCGACGATGCCGGGATCGGCGAGAAGGCGGGCCTGGAGTGCGCGCGCGGTATGTCCCGGGGACGACTCGGCCAGGAATGCCCGCCCGCTTGCGTGCGCGGTTACCTCACCCGGCTCGCCCTGCGCCAGCACCCTGCCTGCATAGAGAACGACCGCGTGGTCGCATCGCTCGGCCTCGTCCAGGTACGAGGTGCTGACCAGCACCGTCAAGCCCTCTTCGCGCGCGAGATGCAGGACGATCTCCCAGAGCTCGCGCCGGGACAGGGGATCCACACCCACCGTCGGCTCATCCAGCAGCATCAGCTCGGGAGAGCGTACGAGAGCGCAGGCGAGCCCCAGCTTCTGCTTCATCCCTCCGGACAGCCTGCCGGCGAGGCGGCCGCGGAAGGGTCCGAGGGCAGTCATCTCCATCAGCCGCGGATACCGCTGCCGCCGCTCGGCGGCGCTGATGCCATGCATCTCGGCGTACAGGTCGAGGTTCTGCTGAACGCTCAGGTCCTCGTAGAGCCCGAAGCGCTGCGGCATGTAGCCGATGCGATCCTGGACGTACTGCGGATCGGCGACCACGTCCACGCCGAGGATGTCGAGCGTGCCGGCGTCCGGAGCCATCAATCCGGCGGCGAGCCGGATCAATGTCGTCTTGCCGCCGCCGTCCGGCCCGACCAGTGCCGTGAGAGTGCCGCGGCGAACTTCGAAGGAAACGCCATCCAGCGCCGTGACCTCTTCGCCGGTCTCGCGCCGGAACGTCTTGCGCAGATCCCGGGCCGCCAGCGGTGTGGGAAGGGAATCGTTCATTCCGGGCTGCGCTGACCCGCGGCGCCGACCGACGTCGGTGACCCCGACGCGGACTTCGCGGCCGGCAGGATGACCGTTGCCGGCATGCCGAGGCGCAGCTCGCCCCCGGGATCCTTGACGAATACCCGCACCTCATAAACCAGACTGGTGCGCAGGTCCTCGGTTTGGATCGCCTTCGGGGTGAACTCGGCGACCGGCGACACGAAGCCTATCCAGCCGGGGAACGATCGCCCGGGCAGGCCGTCCACGGTCACCCGCACCTTCATGCCCGGACGGACCCGCGTCAGGTCGGGCTCGGATACATAGGCCCGTACCCACTTCGGGTCGGTGAGGGCCAGGGAGAAGACAGGGCGCTGCGGCGACGCCATCTCCCCGGGCTCCATGAGCCGCGAACGAATGACGCCGTCCGAGGGCGCGGTGAGCCGGGCATCCGAAAGCTCCTGATCGAGCAGTGCAAGCTGCGCCTGGTCCGCACGCAGCTCCGCCTCGGCCTGGACGATGTCCTCGGGGCGCGGTCCGGCCAGCACCAGGGCGAGTGCGTTCTCGCTCACTCCGACCTTGGCTTTCGCCACGTCCATGGCGGCCCTGGCGGCATCGATGTCCTCCTCGCTGACGTTGGAAGTCTTTGCCAGCTTCTGCTTGCGCTCGTACTGGCGCTCTGCGTTGAGGGCGTCCGCCTTGGCCGCCGCGAGGTTGGCGCGCGCCTGGGCGATCTCCTCCGGCCGGCTTCCGTTGTGAAGCCGCGTCACCACCGCCTGCTGCGCGGCGACCTGCGCTTGCGCCTGCTCGACCCGGGGTTGCAGGCGGCCGGTGTCCAGGGTGGCGAGGACCTGGCCCTTGTGCACCCGGTCGCCTTCCTGGACCCGCACCGACTCGATCCGCCCGCTGTCGTTGAAGGCCAGCGCCGCCTGGCGCAGGTCCACGTTGCCGTAGAGCTTCAGCGCCGCCGGCGCGGTGGCCCGGTCCTTCAGCCACCAGAAGGCGCCGGCCGCCGTGCCCAGGGCTGCGACAATGAGGATTATCAGCAAGCGTCGCATGGATGATCTCCGGATGCGGTTTGGCCTCGGACACGAAGCGGTTTCATGAGTGCCGCGGCCGCCGGGAGACCATCGGCGCAGCGGATGACCGGTGCTGCGCACGCCACGGCGGGTCGGCGCTTTGGAAAGACGAGGAGGGGTTCACCAGCATCCCTGTCACAACCGTCTCCGGCTTCGTTACTATATCAATGATTCGACTGGCCGCAGAAACGAGAACACCCTGACTTTTCCGTTCGTTCCGCGTGACAACGATCCAAGCCAGGATTGCATGACACGACAGCGTCGATCCCGTCCAGTATTCGACCGGGAGGTACCCGGAGTTGACGCGGGTCGTCCACTGAGAGCGCACGCGCTCTTCGGGGATGGTGCCTACGACTCGGAGATACCCTCGCGCCAGAAGTTTGCTTCGGTCTGACGGCGCTTCTGCAGACCGGAGCCCACCGGCCACAGACGGCGCATGGACAGGATCTGATCCTCCACCCCGGTGAGCAGCCGCTTGCGCTGCCCCTGGTCCATGCCGGGAGAGTCGGCTTCGACCAGCATCTCCTGTATCGTCCGCATCTCCGTCCGCGTGCCTCCCTTGAGGCTGGGACCGCGGTTGAACACAATGCTCACCAGCACCGAGCGGCACAACGACGGCAGGCGGGGCAGCGAAGGATAGATGGCTACCGTCTCCTGGTAGTAGCGCGGCACGGTCTTCTCGACGAACACCGGCCAGGCCGCCTTGAAAGGCACCGCGATCCCCATTTTCCTGAGCTCCGCGGCGCGGCGCTTGCTGCCTCGCTTGCCGATATCCCCGGCGAGCTCTTCGAGAGCGTTCGCCGGCAAATGAGGTCCCCACAGTGCGCGCAGATCCGCCTCGGAGTTGAATCGCAGATCGTAGCCGACACCGATGGTTATGCCGCTGTCGACACCGGGATATTGAGGCCATTGGCTGAGCGCTTCGTACAACGCCAGCCCGCCGGTCTCCTCACGGGCGATCATGGCCACGCCGTTCGTCGCCAACAACGGAAAGGGGTCCGGCCGCTGGTCCAGCCACGGCCACAGCACTGCGTCGGCGGTCCCCGTCACGGGCTGAGCCGCCAGGTCCTGCGCATAGCGCACCGCGCGCTGGGTGCCGGCACCGAAGTCCCCGTCCGCCAGCAACATGCCGCCGACGCGATTCAACAGCGATTGGAGCTGCCTGACGGTGTCTCCCTTGTCGCCGCGACTGAGTACCGGATGAGTCATAATCACACCCTCGAATCCCACTCAATTGTCCCTCACAGTGAGTCATACCGCCAAGGCACCGGACGCTTCCGTTCGTCGGCCTGCTCGCGCCCGGAGACATTCATCCTGCCCTGGTCATCGCCCGCCGGGACCCGGCTTCTCTTCGGGGACACCGCCTGGGACCATCTTGCTCGTGCCGCGTGCTGTTGCGCATGCCAAAGCGAGCGACCACACGTAGGGGAAAGGGAGTCCCGGTACCACGCGATGCTATATTCGTGCACCATTCACCACGGCACGCTGGCCTGCCAGCGATACGACAGCCCCGACATAGACACAACGACCGGAATGCTTGACAACGAGCCAGTCTCAATGAGCTTCGACGACCTCGATATCGCCGAGCTGCGCCGGCGGCGCGGCAAGAAATGGAGCACTTACGGACCGGATGTGCTGCCGGCCTGGATCGCCGACATGGATTTCCCCGTGGCGCCGGCCATCCAACGGCGTCTTCAGGAGGTGCTGGACCACGGTGACCTCGGCTACCCGGAGGATGCCCAAGCGGGTCGGCTGAAGGAGCTGTTGGTGCGGCGCTGCGAAGAGCGATTCGGATGGTCCGTGGCGCCCGCCCGGCTGGAGCCGATCATCGATGTCGTGCAGGGGCTGCAGATGTGCCTTGAAATGTTCACGCACCCGGGGGAGGGCGCCGCGATGCTCTCGCCGATCTACCCGCCCTTCCTGAGTACGACGCGTTCCATGGGACGGCGCACCGACTGCCACCGCCTGATGCCCGGTGCCGGGGGCTTCGAGATCGACTGGGACCGGCTGGAGTCGACGATCGCGGCCGACACCCGCCTGCTGCTTCTGTGCAACCCGCACAATCCGACGGGGCGCGTCTTCACGCGCGACGAGCTGACGCAGCTCGCCGAGCTCGCCTCGAGACATGAGCTGATCGTGATATCCGACGAGATACACAGCGACCTGGTGTTCGACGGGCACACGCATATCCCCTTCGCGAGCCTCGGCCCGGAGATCGAGGAGCGCAGCATTACGCTGCTGTCCTCATCGAAGGCCTTCAACATCGCCGGCCTGCGCGGCGCCATGATGGTGTTCGGATCGGACCGCCTGCATGCGGCGTACCGGGCGGGCCCGAGATTCATCCGCGGCGGCATGAGCAGCCTCGGCATGCACGCGACGGAGGTGGCCTGGAGCGAGTGCGACGAGTGGCTGGCGGCGCTGATGGCCTACCTGCAGTTGAATCGCGACCTCATTCAGCGGTTCCTCGAGAGCCAGTTGCCGGACATCCACTTCCTTCCGCCGCAGGCCACGTATCTCGCGTGGCTCGACTGCCGGAGCCTTGGCCTGGGAGACGGACTGTGGCAGACCGTGCTGGACAAGGGAAAGCTGGCGTTGGGCGACGGCCGCGACTTCGGCCCGGGCGGCGAAGAATGCCTGCGCCTGAATTTCGCGACTTCCAAAGACCTGTTGCGCCAGGCCCTCGAGCGGCTGCGCCGGGCCGTCGCAGCCTGACTGGCCGCGCAAGAGCACCCGCCGACGGGGCCGACATCCGGCACATCCGGAACGTGCCGACACTCCGCAGCCCCCACATAATCGCACCGTAGCCAAGCCTCGGTGTCATCGTTTCATAATACGAAGCGAGTTCCGTTTGTGATGGGCGGTCCCCCGACTTAGTATGTTTCCGGACGGCGACACTTCACGGCGCAAGCCGCTCGTTCGTGAACGGAAAGACCCGTTCCAGCTCTAATTGCCATGAACAGGGCGACAGTACACCGAATGGATACGGGCCCCGGAGGACCGAAAGTCACCCATCCATTCCAATAACCGGTGCGCCTTACCACCCGTTGCAGAGTTGAGGAGAACAAAATGATACCCGGTGCTTTTGAATACCATGCACCGTCATCGCTGGACGAGGCGATCGCCTTGCTCGGCGAGCACGGCGACGATTCCAAGCTTTTCGCAGGCGGCCACAGCCTGCTTCCCATGATGAAGCTCCGGTTCGCGGAGCCCGCTCACATCATAGATCTCAACAGGATCGACGCGCTCAGGGGCATCAGCCAGCAGGGCGGCGTGATCCGCATCGGTGCAATGACCACCGAGAACGACCTGATCCGATCCGAGGTTCTGGCGGCGAAATGCCCGCTGATCGTCGAGGTCGCGAGATCCATCGCCGATCCCCAGGTGCGCAACCGCGGTACCATCGGCGGCGACATCGTCCACGGCGACCCCGGCAACGATCATCCCGCCCTCATGCTGGCCCTGGATGCCACCTTGAAGCTGAAGGGCGCCGGCGGCGAGCGATCGACCAAGGCGAACGGTTTCTTCCAGGGCACCTACATGACGGACCTCCAGCCCGACGAGATCCTGACCGCCGTCGAGATCCCGGTTCCGGGTGCCGGCTCCGGGTGGGGATTCCACAAGCTGAAACGAAAGGCGGGGGATTTCGCTACGGCTGCGGCCACGGTCGTGATGCAGATGAAAGGCGACACCTGCGAGGAGATTCGAATCGCGCTGACCAACGTCGCGCCCTGCGCGGTGCGCGCCGAGGCCGCCGAGAAGGAGCTGCGCGGCAGGAGAGTCGACGACAAGACGATCGAGGCGGCGGCGGTGAAGGTCATGGAAGCCTGCGATCCGGTGGAGGACCAGCGCGGCAGCCCCGAATACAAGACCCACATGGCCGCCGAGATGGCGCGCCGCGCCATCGGCGACGCACTGTCCCGCGCGAAGGGGGGATGACCATGAGCAAGAGACAGATATCGTTCACCCTCAACGGCACCCCGGTGGACGTCCTGGTGGAGCCGCGGCAGCTTCTCGTTCACGTCATACGCGAGCAGCTCCAGCAGACCGGCACCCACATCGGCTGCGAGACCTCCCACTGCGGCGCCTGCACGGTCGACTTGAACGGCAGCTCCGTGAAGTCGTGCACGGTACTGGCGGTGCAGGCGGACGGCGGCGAGGTCATGACGGTTGAAGGGCTCGCGAAGAACGGCGAGCTGCATCCGCTTCAGGAAGCCTTCGTGCAGGAGCACGGCCTGCAATGCGGCTTCTGCACCCCCGGCATGCTGATACGGGCCTACCGCTTCCTGCAGGAAACGCCGAATCCCACAGAGGAAGAGATCCGCTTCGGCATGGCCGGCAACCTGTGCCGCTGCACGGGCTACCAGAACATCATCAAGGCCGTTCAATCCGCCGCTGAAAAGATGCGAGCGACTTAACGGAGGGCAAGAACAATCATGGCAACCACAGCAGAACAACTGGAACGCGAAGACAAGCTCCAGGGCATGGGGTGCTCCCGCAAGCGCAAGGAGGACCCGCGCTTCATCCAGGGCAAGGGCAATTACGTCGACGACATCAAGCTGCCGGGCATGCTCTATGGCGCCATGGTACGCAGCCCCTTCGGCCATGCCCGCATCAAGTCCGTCAACAAGGACAAGGCCTTAGGCCTGCCCGGCGTCCACGCCGTCCTGATTGCCGAGGACCTGAAGCCGGTGAAGCTCGACTGGATGCCGACGCTGGGCGGCGACGTCCAGGCGGTGCTGGCCGACAAGAAGGTGCACTTCCAGTACCAGGAAGTGGCGATGGTGATCGCGGACGACCGCTACATCGCCGAGGACGGCGCCGAGCTGGTGGAGGTCGAGTACGAAGAGCTGCCCGCCCTGACCAATCCCCTGAAGGCCATGGAGCCCGACGCGCCCGTCATCCGCGAGGACATCGCCGACAAGAAGGAAGTCGGCCATGGTCCGCGCCGACACCCCAACCACATCTTCACTTGGCAGGCGGGCGACAAGGAGGCCACAGACCGGGTGTTCGAGCAGGCGGAAGTCACCGTCAAGGAGAACATTCTCAACCCGCGGGTGCATCCCTGCCCGCTGGAGACCTGCGGCTGCGTCGCGGATTTCGACAAGATCAGGGGCCAGCTCACGGTCTACATGACCTCCCAGGCGCCGCACCTCGTGCGCACGGTGGTGTCGATGCTCTCGGGCGTTCCGGAGAGCAAGGTGCGCATCGTGTCGCCGGACATCGGCGGCGGCTTCGGCAACAAGGTGCCGGTGTATCCGGGCTACGTCGTCTCCATCGTCGCTTCCATCGTCCTCGGCCGGCCCGTGAAGTGGATAGAGAGCCGCATCGACAACCTGTCCACGACCGGCTTCGCCCGCGACTATCACGGCATCGGCGAGCTGGCGGCCGACAAGGACGGCCGCATCAAGGCGCTGCGCTTCAACGTCGTCGCCGACCACGGTGCTTTCAATTCCCACGTGTCGGCGAGCAAGTGGCCGGCGGGACTGTTCAGCATCTGCACCGGCTCCTACGATATTCCCACGGGCTTCGTGAACGTCGACGCCGTGTACACCAACAAGGCGCCCGGCGGCGTCGCCTACCGCTGCTCGCTGCGGGTTACCGAGGCGGTCTACCTCATCGAGCGCATGATCGACATCCTGGCGATCAAGCTCGGCATCGACAAGGCGGAGATCCGGCGCCGCAACTTCGTCAAGAAAGAGCAGTTCCCCTACAACACGGCGCTCGGCTGGCAGCTCGACAGCGGCGACTACCACACGGCGCTGGACAAGGTGCTGAAAGCCGTGGACTACGAGGGCCTGCGCAAGGAGCAGGCCGAGAAGCGCGCCAAGGGCGAGTTGATGGGCATCGGCATCTCCACTTTCACCGAGATCGTCGGCGCCGGTCCCACCAAGGCCTGCGACATTCTCGGCATCGGCCTGTTCGACAGTTGCGAGATCCGGGTCCATCCCACCGGCAGCGCCATCGCCCGCATGGGCACCCTGACCCAGGGCCAGGGCCACCAGACGACCTACGCCCAGATCATCGCCACCGAGCTCGGCATCCCCTCGGACGAGATCCAGATCGAGGAGGGCGATACCGACAAGGCGCCCTACGGCGCCGGCACCTGGGGCTCGCGCACCACGCCGGTGGGCGGCGCGGCCACCGCCAAGGCGGCGCGGAAAATCAAGGACAAGGCGAAGAAGATCGCTGCCCATCTGCTCGAAGTCGGCGAGGACGACCTCGAATGGGACGTCGACCGCTTCAAGGTCAAGGGCGTGCCGGGCCAGGAGAAAACCATGAAGGAGATCGCCATGGCGGCCTACAGCAACGTGCCGGACGGCATGGAGACGGGCCTCGAGGCCGTGGACTACTACGACCCGCCGAACTTCACTTTCCCCTTCGGCGCTTACGCGTGCGTGGTGGACATCGACAAGTACACCGGTGAGACGAAGATCCGGCGCTTCTACGCCCTGGACGACTGCGGCACGCGCATCAACCCGATGATCATCGAGGGCCAGATCCACGGCGGCCTGAACGAGGCCTTCGCCGTCGCCATGGGCCAGCTCCTGGATTTCGACGAGGGCGGCAACATCCTCGGCAATTCGCTGATCGACTACTTCGTGCCCACCTTCATGGAGACCCCGCACTGGGAGACCGACTACACGGTCACGCCGTCGCCCCACCATCCATTGGGTGCGAAGGGCGTGGCGGAGTCGCCCCACGTCGGCGGCATACCCTGCTTCTCGAACGCCGTGAACGACGCCTTCTCGCACCTCGGCGTGACCCATATCGAGATGCCGCACACGGCGGCGCGGGTCTGGGAGACCATCCACGAGCTGGGGCTGGACAAGCGCGGGTAGAGTCTCATCCGAGAAAGCTCCGATTGTGGTCAGCCGTCATTGCGAGCGAAGCGAAGCAATCCAGAGATGCATGCTTTGCCGGCAACCCGTGGGGTGGCTCCCGTGGGTAAATCCGGGCAAGCCCTTCCCGGCAATACCGGAAAGGGGGATACCGGGCACCGACTGTTTCCGGCTTTCCCGCTGCGAAGCACCCGGGGCGCTCCACAGACGCTCGGCTATGGCAGATATCTCTTCCCTGGATTGCTTCGTCGCTTCGCTCCTCGGCTTTGGCTTCCTGCGTCGCCCTACCTCCTGCATCCTTGCAGTCGTCGCAATGACGGGATCAGTCGACGGTTCGTGATGCCGGGCGTTTTGGGCAGCCGCGAGGAGAGGTGAGCGATGAAGATCGATCTTCAGAAGAGCTTTCCGATTGACGCCGGCGTCGAGGCCGGATGGAAGCTCCTGCAGGACATACCCGCCGTCGCCGGCTGCATGCCCGGTGCCGAGATCACGGAAACGGTCGACGAACAGCACTACAAGGGCAAGGTCAAGACGAAGGTCGGACCGGCCGCCATGGCCTTCAACGGCGAGATCCAGGTCGCCGGCGTCGACGCCGGCAGGAAGGAGATCAAGCTGGTGGCCAAGGGTCAGGACACCAAGGGCACATCTACCGCGGAGATGGACCTCACCGCCTGGATCGCCGACGCGGCCGACGGCAAGTGCGAGCTCAAGGGCAACGCCGCCGTCACCATCAACGGCAAGGCCGCGAGCCTCGGAGGACGGCTGATGAAGCAGGTTGCCGACCAGGTACTGAACCAGTTCGGCAGGAACTTCACCGACCGGGTCGTCGCCATGGGCGACGACCCGGCTGCCGACGAGGCCAGGGCGAGCCTGTCCACCAAGCCGGGCGAGCTCAACGCACTGGCGCTCGTCTGGAAGTCGCTGCTGGCGGTGCTGTACGGGCTGTTCAGGTCGAGGAAGACTTGAGCTGCTATCGTAGTGTCGAGCGGGCGCCGCGAGACAGCTCCCTCTCCCTCCGGGGCGACTCCAGGGATGGAGAGAGAAACCGGCGTGAGGTGGAGGGCCCTCGTGACCCGCTCTTTAGGGAAGCTCTGATTAATGGTTTACGTTGTCATTGCGAGCGCAGCGAAGCAATCCAGGGTGCCTGCCATTCCACGTCTTCTGGATTGCTTCGTCGCGTCGCTCCTCGCAATGACAGCATTAATCAGAGCTTCCTTAGGGTAAGGTAACCGCGTGACAAACCCCGTCAACGACCTGCAGGAAAAGCTGATCCAGGCCGGTTACGTCGCCGAGCGCAGCCTGGCCTCGACGCTGGTGCTGTTCACCGGGCTCGAGCGCCCCCTGCTGCTGGAGGGCGACGCCGGCGTCGGCAAGACCGAGGTCGCCCGGGTCCTCGCCAAGGTCTTCGACCGGCCGCTGATCCGTCTGCAGTGTTACGAAGGCCTGGACGTGAACACGGCGGTGTACGAATGGAACTACCAGCACCAGCTCCTCAGCATCAAGCTGCTGGAGCGTGAGGAGATCGACCCCGAGAGCGCGGAGCAGCGGATCTTCAGCGAGAAGTACCTGCTGAAGAGGCCCCTGCTGCAGGCCATCACCGAGGAGCAGCCCGCGGTGCTGCTGATCGACGAGATCGACCGGGCCGACGAGGAGTTCGAAGCCTTTCTTCTCGAAGTGCTGTCCGACTTCCAGATCAGCGTCCCGGAGCTCGGGACCATCACCGCCGCGAGCCGGCCCTACGTGATCCTGACCTCCAACAGCACCCGGGAGCTGAGTGACGCGCTCCGCCGCCGCTGCCTGTACTACTACATCGATTACCCGGAGTTCGACAAGGAGCTTCGCATCGTCATGACGCGGCTGCCGGACGTTGGCATGAAGCTCGCGCGCCAGGTGGTGGCCTTCGTCCAGGACCTGCGCCGGATGGACCTGCGCAAGAGTCCGGGCGTCGCCGAGACCCTGGACTGGAGCGCGGCACTGATGCGGCTCGGGATCTCTTCGCTCGACAGCGAGCCTGAAGCCATCATGGATTCGCTGGTATGTCTGCTCAAGACCCGCGAGGACAGGGGCATCACCGAGCAGGAGGTTCAGCGCCTGATCGCCAGGGCCGTATGACCCGTACCCGCCGACCAGGAAATATGGAAACTCTGATTAATCGTTTACGATGTCATTGCGAGCGCAGCGAAGCAATCCGGATGCCTGCTATTCCCCGCTTTCTGGATTGCTTCGTCGCGTCGCTCCTCGCAATGACAGCATTAATCAGAGCTTCCCTAAGATGAGCTCCATTTCCTCAATCGATATCGCCGATGTGCTGCCGTCGAGGCTCGTCGAGTTCGTGGGTGCGCTGCGCCGCAACGGATTTCGGGCGGGCGTTGCGGAGGAGCTCGATGCACAACGCACGGCCCTGATCTGCGGCATCACCGATCACCGGCGCCTGCGCTGGGGCCTCAAGAGCCTGCTCTGCTCGAGCCACGGAGACTGGGAGCGATTCGACGAGATCTTCGACGCGTACTGGCTTCCGGCGAGGACCTCGACCCGTTACCGGTCCGCGACGGGTGCCCCGGTCTCCAGGGAAGCGTCGCAATTGGACGAGGAGAGGCATGCCACCTCGCTCTCCGCGCAGGCCGATCAAATTCCGGGCGAAGGCGGCGAGGACGCGAGCAACGAGGGCGTGCGCAAGGGCGCCAGCACGCAGGAGCGCCGTGAGCGCGCGGACTTCCGGCTCCTTGCCGAGAGCGGCGGGATGCGCGAGATCGAGGCGCTGGTCGAGCGCCTGGCGCGCAACATGCGCCGGCGGCGCCGGCGGCGCGAGAAGATCACCCGGCACGGCAGGCGCATCCACCTGCGTGGCAGCCTGCGCAAGAGCCTGCGCTTCGGTGGCACACCGCTGGAGCTCGCCTACCGCCAGCGCTGCAAGCGCCAACCGCGACTGGTGCTGGTGGTGGACGTGAGCCGCTCCATGTCGATGTACAGCCTGGTGTTCCTCCGCTTCGCGCGTGCGCTCGTGAACATCTTCGACGGCGCCGAGACCTTCGCCTGCCACACTCGCCTGGTGCACATCAGCCAGGCGATGCGACAGACGGACCTCGAGAAGATGCAAAAGCGCCTCGTGACGATCTCCAGGGGCTGGGCGGGCGGCACCCGCATCGGTGACAGCCTCGAGCACCTCAACCGCCGCTACGGCCGCATGATCAATGCGCGGACAGTGGTCGTCATCGTCAGCGACGGGCTCGATACGGGGGAGCCGGAGCACCTCGCTGCCGAGCTCGAGCGGATCAAGGCACGCTGCCGCAAGCTGGTGTGGCTGAACCCGCTGCTGGGCCGCGAGGGCTATGAGCCGCGAACCGCGGGCATGCTGGCCGCCCTGCCGTTCATCGACATGTTCGCCCCGGCCCACAATCTTCAGAGCCTCATGGCCCTGGAGCAGGCACTGACGAGGCTTTAATCAGGAGACAGACGGCGATGAGCAATACCGACTCTATTCTCGAAAAGGCCCGGGAGCTCAAGGGCCGGGGGACACCCTTCGTGCTGGCGACAGTCGTGCGCTGCGAGTCGCCGACCTCGGCAAAGCCCGGGGCCAAGGCTATCATCGATGCGCAGGGCGCGATCGAGGGCTGGATCGGTGGTGGCTGCGCTCAGCCGGCGGTGGTCGCCACGGCAAAGAAAGCACTGAAGGACGGGCGGGCGAGGCTGATACGCATCAGTCCGAACAAGGAGGCGGTCGAAGAGGAAGGCATCATCGACTTCGGCATGACCTGTCACAGCGGAGGCACCTTGGATATCTTCATCGACCCCATCGTTCAGGCACCGGCCCTGCTGGTGATCGGCGCGTCCCCGGCGGCGATCAGTCTGACGGAGCTGGCTTCGCGCAGCGGCTTCGAGGTCACCGCCGCTTTCCCCAAGGCCGACAAGATCCTGTTCCCCGATGCGCACCACATCGTGGAGGATCTCGAGCCATCCGGTCTGCAGGGGGTCAAGCCCGCTTTCGTGGTGATTGCGACCCAGGGCAAGCGCGACGAGGAAGGCCTCGAGGCCGCGCTCGCAACCGGTGCTTCCTACATCGCGTTCATTGCCAGCCGGCGCAAGGCATCGAAGCTGCGCGAGTATCTCGCAGAGAAGGGCTACTCGGCCGACCGCGTCAATGCCATCGTGTCCCCCGCCGGCCTGGACATCGGCGCGGTGACGCCGGAAGAGATCGCCGTCTCGGTGCTGGCATCCCTTGTCAAGGAACGACGTGCACGGGCCGCGGAGTCGATGGCGGAGACGAACGTCGAGACCCCGGCCGCCCGGGATCCGGTCGAGCAGACCGCGACCGATCCGATCTGTGGCATGACAGTGCAGATCGCCGCCGCGGAGTACCAAAGCGAGTACCGGGGCCGGACTTATTACTTCTGCTGCGCGGGCTGTCAGCACAATTTCGAGAAGCAGCCGGAACGGTATGTTGCCTGAGCACGAGCCAGCGCGAGACACCGTGTCGGCGGTGGTCCTCGCCGCCGGCGAGTCGCGCCGCATGGGGGACCGCAACAAACTGACCCTGCCGCTCGGCGGCGAATCGGTGCTGCGGCGTACAGTGCGCAGCGTCCTTGCTTCCGAGGTGCGGGAGGTCATCGTAGTGCTGGGCCACCAGGCCGACGCCCTCCGGCCGCTGATTGAGGACCTCGACGTCGGGATCGTGCTCAATGAGCACTACCGGGAGGGTCAGATGACTTCCGTGCACGCGGGACTGGCAGCGCTCACCGGTGCCTGCGACGGCGTAATGATCTGCCTGGGCGACCAGCCTCTCATGACCGCGGTGGATTTCGACGCGCTGATACGGGCCTTCCAGGCACGAACGGACGGCTCGATACTCGTCCCCGTCCACCAGGGCCGACGCGGCAACCCCGTCATCATCGCCACCGCCCACCAGCGCGAAATACTGAAAGGCGACCGCAATCTCGGCTGCCGGAAACTGATCGAGAAAAACCCGCACCTGGTTATCGCCGTTGATATAGGGACCGACCACGTGGTCGTGGACCTCGACACACCGGATGGATACAGCGCTGTGCGGCAACGGGTGGAGCAGGAGTCGGCACTTCCCGTCTGAGCGGTCGTCCGGGCCGGACGATTCCCGGCGCGTCGATGTCATGACAAGAATGGCCGGTTTCGAGGGACAACAGGATGTCTTTACAGAGCAAGATGTTGTTCCCATTGCCTATTGGCAGGACGGTGACACGAGGGATTGGGCGGCCGCGGGCGCTGGACCAGCGAGGCTCGCCTTCGAGGCGCGTCGCGGGCGGCTCCCTCTCCCCACCGTGGAAAGGGCCCTCACCCTAAGGAAGCTCTGATTAATGCTGTCATTGCGAGGAGCGACGCGACGAAGCAATCCAGAAAGCGTGGAATGGCAGGCACCCTGGATTGCTTCGCTGCGCTCGCAATGACAACGCAAACCATTAATCAGAGCTTCCCTAACCCTCTCCCGCCAGCGCGAGAGGGGACGTTCTGGCCAGCGATTGAGGGACAGGAGAGTTGGACTTCCTTTCTGAGAGCGCCGCGAGCAGCTCCTCCTCCCCACCGGGGAGAGCGTTGGGGTGAGGGGGCAACACTTGGAACCAGTGCACGGATATTGGCTCAGGATTCGTTTGGATTGAGGGGTCGAGCTCTTCATTTTTGACGAGAAGCGTGTTGGATCATCTGACCAATCATGGGTGAACCGAGAAGACGACGAAGCAGGCGCACCCGCTCGTCGAACGCAACCAAGGCGGTCGAGCGCGGCATCCCCCAGCTTGCTTTCCAGGCGCTGAAAAGCCCCTTCGCGCCGCTCGAGGCGCTGTCGCCGGAGCAGATCGAGCTCGTTCACGACGCCTCCATGCGCCTCCTGGAGGAGCAGGGCATCGAGCTGCTGTCCGTCGAGGCGAGGGCACTGTTCAAGCATGCGGGCGCCGACGTCGACGAGGACAGCGGCATCGTGCGCGGGCCGCGGGAGCTGTTCCTGGGAGCTCTGTCGCGCGCCCCTTCGACCTTCGTTCTGACCCCGCGCAATCCGGACAGGGCCATCACGATCGGCGCCAACAACATCCACTTCGGTTTCGTCTCCGGGCCACCCAACATCCACGACTGCGTCAACGGCCGCCGGCCGGGCAATCTCGCGGATTACCGCAAGCTGGTGAGCCTCGCCCAGTACTTCAACGTCATCTCCATGCTGGGCAACCAGACCACCGCCCCCATCGAACTGCCGCCGAACAACCGGCACCTCGACACCTACCGGGAGACCATCCTGCTGACCGATAAGACCTTCAGCGCCGTCCCCATAGGCGCGGGGCGGGTGCGGGACGCCGTGGAGATGGTCGCGCTCGGCCGCGGCCTCACGGTGGAGGAGCTGCGCCGCGACCCTTCCGTGATCACCAACATCAACGTCAACTCCCCGCGCAAGCTGGACGACACCATGGCGGACGCCGCGATCTGGATGGCGCGCCACGGCCAGGCGGTGATCGTGACGCCGTTTACCCTGATGGGCGCGATGACGCCGGCGACGCCGGCCGGCGCGCTGGTCCAGCAGAACGCCGAAGCGGTGTTCGGCCTCGCCATGATCCAGCTCGCCAGTCCCGGTGCGCCCTGCGTCTACGGCGGATTCACCTCCAACGTGGACATGCGCTCCGGCGCCCCGGCCTTCGGCACGCCGGAGAACGCGCTGGCCAACATTGCCGGCGGCCAGCTCGCGCGGCGCTATCGCCTGCCCTACCGCACCAGCGCCTGCAACGCCTCCAACGCGGCCGACGCCCAGGCGGTCTACGAGACCCAGGCCGCCCTGTGGGGCGCGGTGATGGGCCACGGCAACATCATCTACCACTCGGCGGGATGGCTGGAGGGTGGCCTGGTGGCGTCGTTCGAGAAAGCCATCATCGATATCGAGTCGCTGCAGACCATGGCCCGCATCCTGGCGCCCATCGAAGTATCGGAAGAGGAGATCGGGCTCCAGGCTATCGAGGAAGTCGGCCCCGGCGGGCATTTCTTCGGCAGCGCCCACACCATGGCGCGGTACAAGACCGCCTTCTACGAGCCAATCCTGAGCGACTGGCAGAACCACGAGAACTGGGAGCTGGCCGGCGCCAAGACCGCCACCATGCGCGCCACGGAGATCTGGCAGAAGGTTCTCGAGGAGTTCGAACCGCCGCCCCTGGATCCCGCCCGCCGCGAGGCCATCGACGAATACGTCACCCGCCGCAAGGAGCAGATCGGAAACGGGGACCCCTGAGTCACGGATCACAGAGGCCGGTTTTCTTCCCATCTGAGCGCCCCACCTACCCCCTCAGGGGGAGGCTTGGGGTAAGGGAGCCAAAGCCGCGGGCAAGAGCCCCGTTCAGGAAACCGACAAGCGGCATCAGTTCAACGGTGTGACGGCTCCCTGCACGGAAGGCCGGCGACACCGTCATAGCCGACGACCGAAATCGCCACCGGGGCAGGCGCATAGTAAGATCCACGCGCACTCCAATCCCGGGGCCGCCCCCATGCAGCACAAAGACGAGCGCTCGGCAGCGCTGATCGGCATGGTCACCCTCGCCGTCGCGATGGGCATCGGCCGCTTTGCGTTTACCCCTGTTCTGCCGATGATGCAGAACGACCTGGGCCTGTCCATCACCGTGGGCGGCTGGCTGGCGGCGGCCAACTATGTGGGCTACTTCCTGGGCGCGGTGTCGGCCGTGTGGCTACGGGCGTCCGCGCCGACGATGATCGGCCTCGCGCTCGCCGCGGTAGCGGTGTCCACCGCGGCCATGGGCCTGGTACACGATCCCGTCGTCTGGGCGCTGCTGCGCGCGGTCGCCGGTATCGCCAGCGCCTGGGCCCTGGTGTTCGCGTCGGCCTGGACGCTGCGCCTGCTCGCGGTTCGCGACCGGCGCGGCTTGAACGGCGTTCTGTTCGCGGGCGTCGGTTTCGGTATCGCCGTGGCCGGCATCGCCTGCCTCCTGTTCCTGCAGCCGCTGCACTGGTCCAGCGACGAAGCGTGGCTGGCGCTGGGTGTTCTCTCCGCCCTGGGCACGGTGATCGCCTGGAAGGTGTATCGCCGACTGTTTCACCGGCTCGAAGCGGCCGTCCAGCGGGCCACCGAGGAGCAAACGGGTGAATCGGGAACGCCGGATCGCGCCTGGCTGCTGGTGATCTGCTACGGCGCCTTCGGTTTCGGCTACATCATTCCAGCGACGTTTCTCCCCGCCATGGCACGCGCCCTGGTGCCGGACCCCGCCGTGTTCGGCTGGGCCTGGCCGGTCTTCGGCACCGCCGCCATGCTGTCCACTTTGGCGGCCGGATACCTGACCCATCATTTCTCCAGCCGCACCCTGTGGGTCGCCGGTCACCTGATCATGGCGGTCGGGGTGGCGCTGCCCGTCATGTGGTCCGGCATGACCACGATCATCATCGGCGCGCTGTGCGTGGGCGGAACCTTCATGGTGGTCGCCATGACCGGCCTGCAGCTCGCGCGCGAGGCCGCGCCCCGCAGTCCCCAGGGCCTGATGGCCGCGATGACGTCCTCGTTCGCGCTCGGACAGATTCTCGGCCCGGTCCTCGTAAGCCTCACCGGGCGCAGGGGCCTGACGGATCTCTCCATCGCTGCCGCGGTCATCCTGACGCTCAGCGCCATCGCGCTGCTCGTGGGGGCCGGCCTTGATGCCTCCCGCGCGGAAGTACCCGGGTAATGCCCCCTCATCCCAACCCCCCAAAGGGAGAGGGAGCTTTCGTCCCCTCTCCCGCTGGCGGGAGAGGCGTCTTGTTTCGGATCAGGCCGCGTCGTGAAAGATGATGCCGAGGGTGAACCGCTCGCCGGAATGGAGCGGACTCACGCCGTGCCGCATGGTCGCCCGGTAAGGACCGCGGGCGCCGAGGACGGGTCGCTCGCGCACCGGGAAGACAACTGCCTCGCCACGCCGCAGGGCGACCACACGGCCCCTCGCCTGGCGGCGGGGACGGTTCTCCACGAGCATGAACTCGCCGCCCCGGAAGTCCTCTTCCGGGCTGCTCAGGAGCAGCGTCAACTGCAATGGGAAGACGAGATCGCCGTAGAGGTCCTGGTGCAGGCAGTTGTAGTCGCCGGGACCGTACTTGAGGATCAAAGGCGTGGGGCGCGATTGCCCGGCCCGGTGGCACCGGGCGAGATATCCCGCGAGCGTCGGCGGGAAAGACACGGGCTGCCTCAATGCCTCGCGCCAGCGGTTCGCGATCGGCGCGAGGCGTGGATAGATCGCCTCGCGCAGGGCCTGGACGACCGACGGCAGCGGGTAGCTCAGGTATCGATACTCCCCCTGACCAAAGCCGCGCTGCTCCATGACGACGCGCTTGCGGAAGGCGCCCTCGTCCTCGTACAGGGCCTTCAGCCGCCGGCAATCGGCGGCCGTGAGGAGCTTTCCGGTCCCGGCACAGCCGTCCCGCTCGAGGTCGTCCGCGACCCGGCTCCAGTCCATCGCGGACACCCGGCGCGTCGCGGCGAGGGCGGACGGGTCGTGCACTGCTCTCGTCATGGCATCTCACCCTGGTCAATCGCGGAAGTCTAGCAACCCGTGAATGCGCCGGCATTCCGATTCTTGCTTCGCCGACGGCGCGCGGCCGCCTGCCCCTGGGTGTGCCACCGCTGGAAGCGGTACACGGGGGTGCCGTCCGCGGAGGTTGGGATGCAATCAAGCACTGTAAGTGCCTGATTCAGCATAGCCGGATACGGACACGCGTTGGATCCGGCGAGTTGCCCTGGTTCGTTGAACACAGTGGGCAGGACGGCTTCTTTTCGACTTCCCGGCGGGGACACGGCGCGGGTTTTGCCTCGGCATCCGCTTGTCGATAAGCTTACGGGCTTCCGACCCTGGTTCGCGCACATTGCTACCCCTATGTCTTCCCAACCGCCCGAGCTCTCGGTGGCCGAATTGAAGAACAGGCTGATCGATATCTTTGTCCCGGCCCCGGCGGTATGACCGGCGCTCTCGAGAAGGCCGCCCGCCTTGGCTGCTGGCGAACCACCGTGGCGCCGGAGCCGTTGACAGGCGGCATCACCAACGCCAACTTCGTGGTCGACGACGGCGGCGAGCGCTTCTTCGTGCGTATCGGGGACGACATTCCCCTGCACGGCATTATGCGCTTCAACGAGCTTGCCGCGAGCCGGGCGGCCTTCGAGGCCGGGGTATCGCCCGAGGTCGTGCACCACGAGCCCGGCGCGATCGTGCTGCGGTACATCGAAGGTACGTCACTCGCACCGGAGGACATCCGGCGAAGCGCGCAGCTCGAGCGGATCGTGCCCCTCATGAAGCGCTGCCACGACGAGATGCCGAAGTACTTCCGCGGCCCGGTACTGGCTTTCTGGGTCTTCCAGGTGCTGCGCGATTACGCCAATACGCTGCGCGACGCCGGCAGCCGCATGGTCGGCGAGCTGCCCAGGCTCATGGAAGCGGCCGGGCAGCTCGAGGACAGTGTGGGAGCAGTGAAGCTGGTGTTCGGCCACAACGACCTGCTGGCCGCCAACTTCATCGATGACGGCCGCCGCCTGTGGCTGGTGGACTGGGACTACGCCGGCTTCAACAGCCCCCTGTTCGACCTCGGCGGCCTGGCCTCGAACAACGAGCTGTCGCCCTCCCAGGAGGAGTGGCTGCTCGAGACGTATTTCGGGCGCCAGGTCGATGACGATCTCAGGCGCCGCTACGCCGCCATGAAGTGCGCTTCCCTGCTGCGGGAGACCCTATGGAGCATGGTCTCCGAGATCTACTCGAGCATAGACTTCGACTACGTCGCCTACACGACGGAGAACCTGGAGCGCTTCGAGAAGGCCTGGACCGGGTTCCAGGCGGCCTGAGTGAGTTGCTCAACGCACCACCCATGAGCGCATGCCGAGAGAGCTCGAAAGCGACGCCGTCATTGCGAGGAGGCGTAGCCGACGCGGCAATCCAGAAGAAAGAACCTGGACTGCCGCGACCCTTCGGGCCTCGCAGTGACGATCATGCTAGTGACGAGAAGGCGGCGTTGGCGTCGAGACGCGGCCGGACCGAGGAGGTTTGATGGAATCCAACGTTGCCGAGGCGCTCGCGCGCATACCGCTTTTCGAAGGCGCCGCCCCCGAGGAATTCACCTGCCAACGGCTGGGCGGACTGACCAATCTGGTGTTCAAGGTCGAGCTGGCCGGCGACCCCTACGTGCTGCGCATCCCCGGCGAAGGCACGGAGCAGTACATCAACCGCAAGATCGAAGCCCACAACGCGCGCGTGGCGGCCGACGCGGACGTCTCCGCCCGGGTCCTGTTCTTCGATGAGAGCGACGGCCTGATGCTCTGCAGCTTCCTGGATGGCGCGACCATGACGCCGGACAGCTTTCGCAGCGTCAAGGGCGCGCCGGGGCGCGCCGCGCTGGCCCTGAAGCGCATGCACGATTTCAACAAGGATTTCGAATTCCGCTTCGAGCTGTTCGCCATGATCGACGACTACCTCGCAACCTTGTCCAGGCTCGGCGCGACCCTGCCGGAGGGCTACCACGACGTGGTGAAGGACGCTGAAACCGTGCGCAAGGCGCTCGACGACAATCCCATCGGGCTCACGCCTTGCCACTGCGACCCGCTGGCGGAGAACTTCATCGACGACGGCGAGCGCATGTGGATCGTCGACTGGGAGTACTCGGGCATGAACGACCCGATCTGGGACCTCGGCGACGTCTCGGTGGAGGCGGGATTCGCGCCGGAGCACGACGAGGAGATGATGCAGGCCTACTGCGGGGGCACCGTCCAGGACGCCTTGTTCGGACGCATGGTCATCTACAAGGCCATGTCGGACCTCTTGTGGACACTCTGGGGCCTCATCCAGCACGCGAACAAGAACCCGGTGGACGACTTCTGGGCGTACTCGATCAACCGCTTCGAGCGCTGCAAGACGCTGATGGGCAGCGACGACTTCGGCCGCCACCTGGCAGCCATCGAGCGAGGCTGACGGCTTTGAGCGATTCGAAACCCGTCACCGAAGAGTTTCTCGACAGCGAGCAGTACACCGAGCGCTCGATTCGCGCCTACGAGGAAGTCTACGGCCGCGACTTCGTCAGCCCCGGCGGCGAGCGCATGGCCCGGGAGCTGATCGGCCGGCTTGGACTCGAGCCGGGCAGCCGGGTGCTCGACGCCGGCTGCGGCCTCGGGGGCAGCGCCTTCCTGATGGCCCGCGAATACGGGGCCCGCGTGGACGCGATGGATCTGTCCCAGAACATGATCGACATGGCGCGGCGGCGATGCGAGGAGCACGGCCTCGACGGCCGCGTGGCGCTCGAGCACGGCGACTGCCTGGCCCTGGACCGGCCGGAGCGTTACGACGCCATCTACAGCCGCGACGTGTTCCTGCATATCCATGACAAGCCGAGGCTCTTCAAGGTGCTGCTCGCAGCCTTGCGTCCCGGCGGACGGCTGCTGTTCACGGATTACTGCTGCGGCGAGAAGCCCTGGAGCGACGAATTCTCACGCTACGTCGAGGACCGCGCCTACAGCCTGCACACCCTGCCCGAGTACGAGGGCCTGTTGCGAACGGCTGGCTTCGTCGACGTCGCGAGCCATGACC
>JBAUWJ010000041.1:0-80765 GCA_049583715.1 Arenicellales bacterium
GTGGTGCGCGGCGTGACATAGCTGAAATCAGTCATGACGTCCACCGCAGGGTTGCCGAGGCGCACCCGCTCCGGCGCCGCCGGCGGCCTCAGGAAGCTGATAGGCTCCGTGATGGGGGACCGCCAAAGCGGTGAGTAATGATCGTCCATCAATTGTCTCCCGTTCTGAGAATCGTGCAGGCTTGCAATCTAGGGATGGATTGCGGGATCACCCGGTCGAGAATACATCAAGGCGTTGCTTCGAGACAAAGGAATTGGACCCGCCGGCAGGGTCCGGGTTCACTCGGGGACTGCCGGAACGCCCCGCCCTGCCCCGGCTCCCGCTTACTCCGGCGGCCGTGTCGTCGTCGGCGGGATTGGATGCTGCGCGGAGCGTTCCCTCGGGCTGCGCTTGCCGGATGGAACCGTGATGGCCTCGTCGGGCCGGGATCCGGTCGCGCCCGCTCGCAGGATGTTGAAAAACGCCATCCTGGCCTTTTTCAACGCGCCGAGCACGGCGCATGTCCGCTACTCGGCGACGCCGAATCAAGCACTTACAGTGCTTGATTCGCGGCGAGACATCCCTGTCCCGCACTAGCAGGCTGTCTTTCAACAGCCTGCTAGTCGCGCAGCGCGGCCTCGATATAGAGTCCTCTCAGGCGCTGGACGACGGGGCCCGGCTTGCCGTCGCCGATCGGGTGCTGGTCGATCTGGACCACCGGAAGGGCAAACGCCGTGGCGCTGGTGATGAAGGCCTCTTTAGCCCCGTAGGCCTCCTCCGGGGTGAAGGCCCCTTCCCGCACGGAGATCGCCTCCTGTTCCGCCAGCGTCAGGATGGCGGCGCGGGTGATGCCGTGGAGGATGAGGTTGCTGAGCTGCCGTGTGCGGATCACGCCGTCATCGGTGACGATGAAGGCGTTGTTGGACGTCCCCTCCGTCACGTATCCGTCCTCCACCATCCAGGCGTCGTCCGCCCCGGCGTCGAGGGCGGCCTGCTTGGCCATGGATGCGGGCAGCAGGCCCACGGTCTTGATGTCGCGGCGCTTCCAGCGCAGGTCCTCGACGATCGCGACCCTGATTCCGCGCCTGGCGAGCGGTGACTCGATCAAGGTGTGCTTCTGCGTGAACATGACCAGCGTGGGTGCCGGCCGGACGGGGAAAGCGAAATCGCGGTCCGCGGGGCCGCGGGTGATCTGCAGGTAGACGAGGCCCTCCTCGAGTCCGTTTTCCTGCACCAGCCGGGTCTGGGCGGCGACGATGTCGTCATCGCTCACCGGTTGCGGGATGTTCAGCTCGCCGAGCGAGCGGTGAAGCCGCGTCAGGTGGGCCTTATTGTCCACGAGGCGCCCCCTCAGGACCGCGGAGACCTCGTAAACGCCGTCGGCGAAAAGAAATCCCCGGTCGAAAATCGAAACTTTGCCCTCTTCCTCCGGCAGGTACTCTCCATTGACGTACACGGTACGACTCATGCGTGAAGCTCTCCGCTCAGCCCCACAAATCGGGTTGCGGGGGGTAAATGGTGGTGTTCTCTATATGCAGTCCGCCTGGCCTGTCCCGCTCGAGCAGCAAGGGTCCGTCGAGGTCCACGACGGCGGCACCGTCGCACAGGAACAGGGCCGGCGCCATCGCCAGCGACGTGGCCAGCATGCAGCCTATCATGATCTCGAGACCGTGGTCCGTCGCCTCACGCTTCAAGGCCAGGGCCTCGGTGAGCCCGCCGGTCTTGTCCAGCTTGATGTTGACCATGTCGTAGCGGCCGCCCAGGACTGGCAGGGACCCGCGGTCGTGGCAGGACTCGTCGGCGCACACGGGCACCGGACGCTCGAGGTCCGCGAGGACTTCGTCCGCGTCGGCGGGGAACGGCTGCTCGATCATCGCCACACCGAGCCGGCGAAGCTGCGGCGCATAGGAAACGTACTGCTCGATGCTCCAACCCTCGTTGGCATCGACGATGATCCGGGCTTCCGGCGCCCCTTCGCGAACGGCCGCGACGCGCTCCATGTCGCCGTCGCCGGCCAGCTTGAGCTTCAGGAGCGGTGCGTGAGGATGGGATCGCGCCGCTTCCCGCATACGCTCCGGGGTATCCAGGGACAAGGTGTATGCCGTGACCACCGGGCCGGGCGGCGGTACGCCGGCCAGCTCGGCAACGGATCGTCCCGTCGTCTTCGCTTCCAGGTCGAACAGCGCGCAGTCCAATGCGTTGCGCGCGGCACCGGTCGGGAGCGCGTGCTGCAGGGTGGTGCGGTCCAGGTCCTCGCGCAGTGCATCACGCAGCGAGTCGATCTGCTTCATGACGCCGTCAACGGACTCCCCGTAGCGCGAGTAAGGCACACACTCCCCTCGCCCGACGTGGCCGTCGCGCTCCAGCGTGGCCACGACGACCTCCGCGGAGGTTTTGCTGCCCCGGGAGATCCTGAAGGTGCCGCGGATCGGCCACGACTCATGGCTGACCGACAGGCCGATCACAGAATGGCATCCACGATCGGCGATGTGCCCGTCCGGTAGGGGTCGACGGCGGGAAGCTGATGAGTCGCTTCGAGCTTCTCGAGGTATTCCCGGGCCTGGTCGTCCGGCAGCGCGGCGGTGTTCACGGCTATGCCCGCAAATCGGACCCGGGGGCTGGTGAGCCGCGCGAGCTGCAGGTTCAGGTCCATGCACTCACGGATATCGGGAATGGGATAGTGCGGCAGCCCGCGCATATGGGTGCGCGTGGGTTCGTGGCACAGGACCAGGAAGTCCGGTTGGGCACCGTGCAGCAGGCCCGCGGACACGCCGGCGAAAGACGGGTGGAACAGCGAACCCTGACCCTCGATGATGTCCCAGTGATCCGGGGTGCTCTCCGGCGCCAGCCACTCCACGGCACCGGAGAGAAAGTCCGATACCACGGCGTCCACCGCCACTCCCCTGCCGTCGATGAGGATCCCGGTCTGCCCGGTCGCCCGGAAGTCGACCGGGACTTTCCGCTTCTTGAGCTCATGCTCGATGGCAAGGGCCGTATACATCTTGCCGCAGGAGCAGTCCGTGCCCACCGGCAGCAGGCGCTTTCCCTGGCGCGGCTTGCCGTTGCCGACCTCGAAGGACTGCCTGGGATGACGTACGTCGTGGAGCTCCAGCCCCCGGGCCTTCGCCGTTTCCACCAGCTCCGGGATGTCGGCCAGCTTGTTGTGCAGGCC
Organism: Arenicellales bacterium; assembly: GCA_049583715.1. Lineage (GTDB taxonomy): Bacteria > Pseudomonadota > Gammaproteobacteria > Arenicellales > JAANXG01 > JAANXG01. Next base: position 3,152 of record JBAUWJ010000041.1, read on the forward strand.
TGCGGCGAGATGCATCCCGGCTTCGAGCGCCTCGCGCAGGACCGATCGCCAGTTCTCCGGGATAACGCCGCCACGATTGGCGACGCCCACCACCATCGTGCGCGCTCCCGCCCGAACCGCCTGTTTGATGCTCATGTCCTCGAGGCCGCAGTCCGCCTGGCATCCGGGCAGGCGAAGCTGGCCGACGCAGTTCCCGGGCCGCCAGTGGCTGATCCCGAGCGCCACCTTGGCGGCGAGCTGGTCGGATGCGTCACCCAGAAACAGCAGATACGGCGTCTCTATAGCCATAGGTACTCCACGATTCGACTTGGACACTGCGATTCTAAGGCATATGGTAGTCGGCGTAAGCGTCCTGCGATGCGCGCGGGGCGGCGTTCTTCGCGTTGCCCGAATGGCCGGGTTCCGGGATCGTTTATCCGATCGGGATGGCAAGAGCGGCCACCCGTGCTAGATTTTCCGTTGAAAGCGGCTTTCACCAAAGCGAGATTGGATTCCGACTTGAACTTCTTCGCACTGTTGCTGCCTGTATTGCTGGTCGGCGGACTGTATGCCGGGCTGGCGGTACTGAAACGGCGCTTTTTCAATGCTGAGAAGAGTGAAGGACGGGCTGCGCCTCCCGACCCGGCTCTGCTCCTGGCGGCGGTCCAAAAAAGTCCCGTGGCCGCGAATAGCCCGCCGGTACCCGATCGCCGCAGCTCCGGCCGCGAGGCCGGCGACGAAGAGCTGTCGCTCGCTCCGGCCAGGCTGTACCCTCGCCGTACCCTGAGCGATGTCCAGATGCGGGTTTTTTCGACCCTGCTGAAGGCGTTGCCCGGTTACGTGGTGCTCCCCAAGATCACTTACGACCACTTTCTGGAGGCCCGGGACGGGTCTCCCAGCGAAAACACGAGTCTGCAGAACCGGGCCGCCCGGCATCTCGCGGACTTCCTCGTGTGCGACAAGAAGCTCCACGTCCTGCTGGTATGCGAGATCGACGACGGCACCCAGGTGCCGGCCCGTATTCAGGAGCGCGAGAAGATGCTACAGAAGTCCGGGCTGCGGCTGCTGCGCTGGAACCTGGACCAGGCGCCGGAGCCCGCCGCTGTGCTGCGCACGGTCCAGACCCTGGAGAAGGCCAGAGCGGAGGCCAGAGCGCCAGGGGGACGCACGCAGCAAGCCTGAGCACGTCCCGGCCGCCCGCAGGTTTCGGCGCGCGGGGGCCGGGCGTCTCCAGCAGCATACCAGCCCGCCGCCCCCGGTGTCCGCGCCACCACCTCAGCGGAGCGCGCCGGCGAACAGGCGGAAGAAGTTCTCGGTGGTCGCCGCGGCCAGCGCCTGGTAGGAGATTCCGCGCAGCCCCGCCACGTACTCGGCGGTGTATCTGACATAGGCGGGCTCGTTGGTCTTTCCGCGGTTGGGGACGGGCGCGAGATAGGGGCTGTCCGTCTCCACGAGGATGCGGTTCAGCGGCGCCCGGCGGGCGACCTCCTTGACGGCCTCGGCGTTCTTGAAGGTCACGATGCCCGAGAAGGAAATGTAGAACCCGAGTGCCAGCGCTCTCTCGGCCATGTCCCAATCCTCGGCAAAGCAATGCATGACGCCACCGGGATCCGATGCCCGCTCCTGCGACATGATCGCGATAGTGTCGTCGCGGGCGTCACGGCTGTGAATGATGAGAGGTTTGCCGCAGCGCCGCGCCGCCTCGATATGGCGCCGAAAGCGCTCGCGCTGCCAGTCGAGGTCCCCGCGGCTTCGGAAATAGTCCAGGCCGGTCTCTCCGATCGCCACCACGCGGGGGTGGGCGGCCAGTCCGACCAGTTCGTCCACCTCAGGGTCCCGGCCTTCCCGCTCGTTCGGGTGCACGCCGACAGAGGCGAAGATATGCGCGTGGCTCTCGGCAAGAGACAGGATCCGGGGGAAGTCCTCCAGGTTCACGCTCACGCACAACAGGTGGCTGACGTCGTTTTCGCGGGCGTTGGCCAGCACCTCGTCGATCCGGTCACACAGTGGATCGAAATCGATGTGGCAATGAGAGTCCACCAGGGGCATGACAACGGCGCGCCTACCCTGCGCTACATGGTGTGGGTGTGGCGTTCCGATTTCAACGCGCCGCCGAGCAGAGCCTCTATCTTGGAGCGTGCTTCGTGGGTATCGCTGTCCTTGAACTGGATGCCGATGCCGGCGGCCCGGTTGCCCTGGGCGCCCAGGGGTGTGATCCAGACCACCCTGCCGGCCACCGACAGCTTGTCCCGTTCCTCGAGCAGGGTCAGCAGCATGAATACTTCATCGCCGATCTCGTAGCGCTTGTTGGTGGGAATGAACAGACCGCCGTTCTTCAGGAATGGCATGTAGGCGGCGAACAAAGCGCTCTTGTCCCGTATCGTCAGGGACAGCACCGAAGGCCTGACCACCGTCTGGCCGTTCGATTCGTTGACTGCCATCAGTGGGTACCTCCGATCACGGCATGGCGCATCTGTATCAGCATGTCCTCGAGCAGCAGGTTCGTATCCAGGGGGCCGTCGACATCCTGCCGGATCCGCCCTATCTGGTTTATGAGGTCGAATACAGCCTGTAATTGTAGCCGTTGAGCGCGCTTTTGCAGCCATGGCGCCTTGTCGCGGTTGAACAATCGCTCCTCCGGCGCCCCGAGACGGCAGCGGGCGAGATCCACGAGGACCTTCTGGGACAGGGCCAGGGAGTCATCGAGGCCGATCTGCCTGCCGAGGTCGGCGACCGCCGCCGGATCGGCTTTGCCGCCGTACAAGGCTTCCAGGCCCGCCAGCCACTTGCGCCGGATATCGACCCGGTCCCCCTCGAGGAGCTGGAGGGCCGCCAGGGGCGCACCGCCGGCAAGGTCCAAAGCAACGTCGAGCGACTTCGAATCCGACTGCCCGGCCAGCCATCGGCGCGCCGTCTCGCGCGGCGGCACCGGGAACGTCGCGAGCGCGCAGCGGCTGCGCACCGTCGCGGGCAGACGATGCATCTGATCGGTCACGCAGATCAGCACGGTGCCTCCCGGCGGCTCCTCGAGCAGCTTGAGCAGCGCATTGGCGGCATTGACGTTCATCCAGTGGGCGTCCAGCAGCACGGCGACCTTGTGCCTGCTGGTGTGGGCGCGCGTGCTCATCGCCTCGATCAGGTGCCGGATCTGCCAGATGGTGATGACGGTCTTCGGCTTGGTGCCCTTGCGTCGCTCTTCGAGGTGCCGGCGGGCGTAGCGATGCGCCAGGCGGTCGTCGCCCTCGACTTCGATTTCGCGGGCAATCACATGCATGTCGGGGTGGGTGCCGGCATCGAATAGCTGCGCCGCGCGCGGGTTGTCGTCGCCGGTCAGAAGATGCCGGGCGAAGGCCAGGGCGCATTGTGCCTTGCCGAGGCCCCGCGGGCCGGTAAACAGCCACGCGTGGGCCGAGCGCGCCCGCGGCGCGGTCAGATATCGCCAGATATCTTCGTTCCAGGGATGGATGCCCGTCACCTGATCTATCCGAATCCGTCAATGAATCGCCGGAGGACGGATTCTACCTCCTCCTCCACGCTGGCGAGCGGGCGCGCCGCGTCCACGACCCGGATGCGCTCCGGATCCGCGCGGGCCCGCGCCAGGTAGGCCTCGCGTACCCTGTCCTTGAACGCTCTTTCCTCCGACTCGAAGCGGTCGTGCCCCGCGGCCCGCCGGGCGCCGGTCGTGATGTCGACGTCCAGCAACAGCGTGAGGTCCGGCCTCAAGTCACCCTGGACCTGCTGCTCGAGCCCCGCGATCATCAAAGGATCCACCCCTCGCCCTCCGCCCTGGTAAGCGTAGGTCGCATCCGTGAAACGATCACACACCACCCACGAGCCCGCCGACAGCGCCGGCCGGATCACCGCGGCAAGATGCTGGGCACGGGCGGCGAAGATCAACAGCAGCTCCGCTACGGGGTCGATGTCGAGATCGCGGCGATGGAGAACGAGGCGCCGGATCTCATCGCCGAGAGGGGTGCCGCCCGGCTCGCGGGTGCGCACGACCTCATGCCCGCAGGCGCGCACGATGTGCTCGATGCGGTCCAGGTTGGTGGTCTTGCCGGCGCCGTCCTGGCCTTCGACCGTGATGAACCGGCCGCGCTTTTGTTCGCGGTCAGTCATGTTTACGTCGATCCCCCGGATCGCCGCCTGCGCCACCGGGCGGGTTCGCAAGGAAGCTTCCTCCTCCTCCGAAGACTATCGAAACTCATTCTTCCTCTTTTTGCGAGGTATGACCTTCCATCGCCCTCACCCTCCACGAGACGTCTGCCCCCCTCTCCCTTTTCAAAGGGAGAGGGTTGGGGTGAGGGTTTGCCGGTACCAGGCAGCGCACCCTCACCCTGTCCCTCGCCCGCCCGCGGGAGAGGGGACCCTTCGCGGCATCCCCGAGGCGTCCATTCAGCACCGTGCGGCTTTCTCGCCCGCTTTCGGGGAGCAAATTTCCATCGAAGGAGCCCTTGCCCTTGCAGGGAGACAGAGTGAGCTCTTTCGCGACGCTCATCACTGGGAGCCACGGGGATACACAACGCTCTATGGGATCGAGGCCCGGCTTGCTCAGTTGGTCTCACCGCTTTTCACCTCTTGGCTCGATCCGGAGTGGCCGGCGCCGTTGAGCTGGTACTTGGCCACGGCGCGGTTGTGCTCCGCCAGGGTCTCGGAGAACTCGTGGGAGCCGTCGCCCTTGGCCACGAAATACAGCGCCTTGCTGTCGGCGGGGTGCAGGGCGGCGTGAATGGACGCCCGCCCGGGCATGGCGATGGGTGTCGGCGGCAGGCCCGCCCGGGTGTAGGTGTTGTAGGGCGTGTCGGTTTCCAGATGCACCTTGGTGAGGTTGCCGTTGAACTTGTCTCCGAGGCCGTAGATCACCGTCGGATCCGTCTGCAGGCGCATGCCCTTCTCGAGCCTGTTCTGGAAGACCGCGGCGATCACCGGTCGTTCCCGGGGCAGGCTGGTCTCCTTCTCGATGATGGAGGCCATGATCAGAGCCTGCTCCCTGGTCTTCAGGACCGTCGATTTGTCGCGATTCTCCCACTCCTGGTCGAGCACTTTCTGCATTTCGGCATGGGCCCGCTTCAGGACGTCGAGGTCGGAGGTATCCGCGGTGTAGAGATAAGTGTCGGGGAAAAAGCGTCCTTCGGGAGACTGGTCAGGCACACCGAGGCGGGCCATGATCTGGCCGCCGGTCAGACCCTTCGTCTCGATGCGCATCTTGGGCGCGCTGCGAAGCGCTTGCAGGCACTCTTTGAAAGTCCAACCTTCGATCAAGGTCACGGGGCGCTCGATGACCTTGCCGGAAACGAACAAGTCCAGCAACCCGGCCACGGACACTCCCTTTGGAATGGCGTACTCGCCGGCGTGAACGCGGGTGGTGTCACCCTCGACGTAAGCCCACAGCGTGAAGGTATAGGGTTCCTTGAGGACCCTCGCCTCGACGAGCGCCGACCCCACCTCCTTGACCCCGGTACCCGGGCTGATGGTGAACGAATCGGCCCCGTTCATTACCGGCTGCCGGCTGGACCAGTACAGGTAGCCGGCCGCCAGCACCAGCGTGAGGGCAGCCAGGGCTACGGAGCTGAGCGAATATAGCCACAGTCTTTTCATTGGCACGGCCTTGCGGCGTACGGGTCGCCACACCGATAGGATAGCGGCACTGTTCGATTCACGTCATTAACGGGATGCCCGACAGGCCGCCGGGGAGGAACCGCGGGGCGCGATCGGGTGGGGCGGGCGGCAACCGGCCCGCTTCGTCGCCCGCGGAAAGACGGTCGGCGGGACGGCCCTCGGGATCTCAGGCGTAGCGTGCCAGTGCGATGGTGCCGTTGGTGCCCCCGAATCCGAACGAGTTGCTGAGGGCGACCCGGACTTTGGCCTCGCGTGCGGTATTCGGCACGTAGTCGAGGTCACACTGAGGATCCTGATCGTGCAGGTTGATGGTCGGCGGTATCACCTGCCGATCGAGCGCCAATGCCGTATAGACGGCCTCCACGCCGCCCGCTGCGCCCAATAGATGGCCTACCATGGATTTGGTGGAGCTGACCGCCACGTGGCGGGCGTGCGCGCCGAGAGCGAGCTTGATGGCCTCCGTCTCGGCGAGGTCCCCGAGCTGTGTCGAGGTACCGTGGGCGTTGATGTAGTCGATGTCCTCGGGATTGAGGCCGGCGTTGCGCAGGCAATTGCCCATGCACAGGGCGGCGCCCTCTCCACCCGGGGCAGGCTGGGTCATGTGATGGGCATCGGCGCTCATGCCGAATCCCACGACCTCGGCATAGATGTGCACACCTCGTTTCCTGGCGTGCTCGAGCTCCTCGAGCACCACCACGCCGGAGCCCTCGCCCATCACGAAACCGTCGCGGCCCGTATCCCAGGGCCGGCTCGCGTGCTCTGGATCGTCATTGCGGCTGCTCAGGGCCTTGGCGTTGGCAAAGCCGGAGACGGCGGTGGGCGTAATCGCGGCTTCGGCCCCGCCCGCCATCATCATGTCGGCATCGCCATACTCGATGAGACGCGCCGCCTCGCCGATGGCGTGGGTACCCGTGGTGCAGGCCGTGACCATTGAGAGGTTCGGGCCTTTCAGTCCATGCTGAATGGAAATATGACCCGAGATCATGTTGATGATGGACATCGGCACATAGAACGGCGACACCCGCCTCGGACCCTTCTCGTGGAAGGTGGTGGTGGTGTCCTCGATGGTCTGGACGCCGCCTATGCCCGAGCCGATATAGACGCCGATCCGGTGCGCGTTGTTTTCGGTCACCTCGATCCCACAGTCCTTGAAGGCATCCATGCCTGCCGCCATCCCGAGCTGCATGAAGCGGTCCATCTTCCGGGCTTCCTTCGGGCTGATCCACTGGGTGATGTCGAAGTCATCGGCCTGTCCGGCAATCGTGCAGCCCATGCCTGTCGTGTCGAAGCGCGTGATCGGACCGATACCGCCCACGCCGGCGGTGATGTTGGCCCAGTTCGCCTCGATGCCGATGCCGACCGGGGAAATGATGCCCAGACCGGTGATGACCACCCGACGCCTAGTCATGCCCGGCGCCCGTCCACATGCTCGTCAGACCCAGCGCACATATCGTCATTCTGCCAGAAAAAAGCCGCTGCGGCGTGGTGCGACGCAGCGGCCGTCAGATCCGTACGAGCCGCATCAGGTATTGGCAGTGATGTAGTCGATCGCCTGCTGAACCGTGGTTATTTTCTCCGCCTCTTCGTCCGGGATTTCGGTATCGAACTCTTCTTCCAGAGCCATCACCAGCTCCACGGTATCCAAAGAATCCGCGCCTAAATCATCTACAAATGACGCCTCGGACGTCACCTGGTCCTCTCCCACGCCGAGTTGCTCGACGACGATCTTTTTTACGCGTTCTTCGATACTGCTCATAAGATTGGTTTCCTCCAAGGATAGCCGGCCTCTAAAGGCCGCATAGTTAACAACAAACTAAATTTCAAGTCCAACGCAATCAATCAGGAATCCTGATCGACAACAATGTGTTGAAATCTCTCAAGAATGGGGCATAACATACTGAAAAATAAGGTTTGTGTTCAGCCCATGTACATTCCGCCGTTGACATGCAAGGTGGTCCCGGTGACATAGGCGCCGGCCGGCGAGGCGAGATACAGGACCGCCTGGGCAACGTCGTCGGGATCACCGAGGCGGCCGAGGGGAATGGTCTCCAGCAGCGCCTCTCTCTGGGCCTCGCTGAGGACCCGGGTCATGTCGGTGTCGATGAAGCCGGGCGCCACGGCGTTCACGGTGACGCCCCGGTTGCCGACTTCCCTGGCCAGCGACCTCGTGAAGCCTATGATCCCGGCCTTGGCCGCGCTGTAGTTGGTCTGCCCGGGATTGCCGGAGACGCCCACCACGGAGGTAATGTTGATGATCCGGCCGTGTCGCGCTTTGGTCATCCGGCGCAGACAAGCCTTGCTCACCCGGTACACGGCCTTGAGGTCGGCGTCCAGCACGGCGTCCCATTCCTCCTCCTTCATCCTGAGCAGCAGGTTGTCGCGCGTGATGCCCGCGTTGTTGACCGCCACGGTCGGGGCGCCGAGCTCGTCGGTGACGGCGGCGATCAGCTCGTTGACCTGTTCGCTGCTGGTGACGTCCAGTTTCAGGCCCTTGCCCCGCAGGCCTTGCTCCTCGAGACAGGCGGAAATCGCAGCCGCCCCCTCGTCCGTCGTGGCGGTGCCTACCACCACCGCCCCCGCTCGTCCGAGGGTGGCCGCAATCGCCCGTCCGATGCCGCGGCTGGCTCCGGTGACGAGGCAGATTTCATTGCCGAGGGATGTCATGATGCGCGCTGGATAGTCGGTTGGTTCATGTCGTTGGGTTGATGTCTTCGGGGGGCGACACGTTCGGGTTCAGTAACGAAGCAGGACCGAGCCCCACGCGAAGCCTCCGCCGAAACCCTCCATGATAATGGTTTGTCCCCGCTGGATGCGGCCGTCGCGTACGCCTTCGTCGAAGGCCATGGGTATCGAAGCGGCCGAGGTGTTGCCGTGCCGGTCGACCGTGACGATCACCTGCTCCATGCTCATGTTGAGCTTGCGGGCCGTGGCGGTGATGATGCGGATGTTGGCCTGGTGCGGGACCAGCCAGTCGATGTCGGATTTCTGCATGTCGTTGGCTGCCAGGGTCTCGTCGACAATGTCTCCGAGCGCCTTGACCGCCCACTTGAACACCTCGCTGCCCTGCATCTGTGTGTAGGCCTCTCCCCTGAGCACCTGGGAATAGTTCGAGGACACGCCGGAGGAAACGTTGAGCAGCTCGTGGTACTTGCCGTCGGCGTGCAGGTGCGTGGAGATGATCCCCGGCGCGTCCGAGGCTTCCAGCACCACGGCGCCGGCACCGTCCCCGAACAGGACGCAGGTGTTGCGGTCGGTCCAGTCCAGGATGCGGGTGAAGGTCTCCGCGCCCACCACCAGGGCCCGGGTGCAGCCCCCGGTCTGGAAGAAGCGGTGAACCACGCCCATGGCGTAGACGAAGCCCGCGCAGACCGCCTGGACGTCGAAGGCCGGGCACGCCGTATGGATCCCGAGACGGTTCTGCAGCAGGCAGGCCACGCTGGGGAACACCAGGTCCGGGGTGGTCGTGGCGACCACGATGAGATCCAGGTCCGAAGGCTGGATGCCGGCGGCTTCGATGGCGCGGCGGGCGGCATGCTCCGCGAGATCGGAGGTCAGCTCGTCCGGGGCCGCGACGTGGCGCTGCCGGATACCCGTGCGGGCGACGATCCACTCGTCGGAGGTGTCCACCATGCCCTCCAGCTCCGAGTTCGGCATGATCCGCTGCGGCAGGTAGCTGCCCGTGCCGATGACCTTCGCCGTCTTCACGCCGGCGCCTTTTGCATCAACAGAGCGAGCTCGGCGCGGATGTTTTCCGGAACCTGGTGTTGCACTTGTTGTATAGCCTCGATAATGGCCTGACTGAAAGCGAGCACGTCGGCTCCACCGTGGCTCTTGATCACGATGCCGTTCAGGCCGACGAATGCGGCGCCATTGTACCGCCTGTGGTCAATTCTTTTTCGAAAGCGGTTGATCACCGGTATGGCCATGAGCCCCGCGATCCTGGTGAGGATGTTGGAGTTGAACTCCTCGCGCACCTGGCGCGCGATGAACTGGGCCATCCCTTCGCTGGTCTTCAACGATACGTTGCCGTCGAAGCCGTCGCAAACGATGACGTCGACATCGCCGGTGTATATGGCGTCGCCTTCCACATAGCCCTTGAAGTTCAGGTTGCTGTCCCGCATCAAGCGGTTGGCTTCCTTGACGATCTCGTTGCCCTTGATATCCTCCACACCGATGTTGAGCAGCCCTATCGACGGCCGGGGCTTGTTCTCGAGGTACTTGACCAGGATCGATCCCATCACCGCGAACTGCATCAGCAGGTATGCCGGGCTGTCGACGTTGGCGCCGAGGTCCAGCATGTGCACGTGACCGCGCAGGGAAGGAATCCTGCCCACGATGGCCGGTCGGTCGATACCCGGCAGTGTCTTCAGCACGAATCGGGCACTGGCCATCAGGGCGCCGGTGTTGCCGGCACTCACGCAGGCCTGGGCCTCGCCGGACTTGACCGCGTTGATGGCGACGCGCATGGACGAGTCCTTCTTGTTGCGCAGCGCCAGGCCGGGTGCCTCGTCCATGGCCACGATCTCGGAGGCCTGCTGGATCCGCAGTCGATCCCCGAAGCGGGACTTGTCGGCGCCAAGCTGGTCTTCGATATCCCGGGACCGGCCGACAACGACCAGGTGCAGATCCGGGTAGCGCTCCAGCGAGCTGATGCACGCGGGAATGGTCACCGAGGGACCAAAGTCGCCGCCCATTGCATCGACAGCGACGGTTGTGGTCACAGTGACGATTCCGTGAGGCCGGGCGCTGCTCTTACGCAGCCATCCAAGCGGAAGCTATTCCGTCTCGTCCCGAATTTCCAAGACTTTCTTGCCGCGGTAATACCCCGACTCGGTCACCTGGTGACGACGGTGCAGCTCGCCGGTCGTCGAGTCGATGGACAGGGTCGGCTTCTTGAGCGCGTGATGGGAACGGCGCATGTCGCGTTTCGAGGGCGATTTTCGGGTCTTCTGAACAGCCATGGGTTTCTCTGAATTTCCATCAAGTGGTTCGGTTACCGGGTTTTCGAGCCCCTCGGACGGGCAGGCTTCGGTGCATCACCCCCGGTGCAAGGTCGGCGAATCATATAGACGGGCGCTGTCTCTGTCAAAGCACCCGAAGTGCCGGGTTAGTACCTTTTTCAAGTGAAATCAAAGGGTTGACACTCCTCACCTCCCTGTAGGCCGGCCGGATCCCGTTCCCGACGGTCTCCGGCACTCCCCACATCCTTGTGGGTCGGAATTCATTCCGGCAGCAGCATTCGGGATGGCACGGGCGTTTGTCGGGCTGAAGCCCGGCGTGCAGGGGCCAGGATCGTGCCCACCGGTGGGTCGGAATTCATTCCGACGGTGGTGACTTTTAGGATGCCCCAGGCGTTGGTCGGGCTGGAGTCTGATCGCGGAAAGCGAGGATCGAAGCCGAAGCCCTCTATAGGGTTTGGGATTCCGTGCCGCGGTTGGCGGTTGTCGGAATGATTCCGACCCACACAGAGGCGCAACCCTTCGTTCACACGAAATCCCGGGACCGGGTCTTGAGCTCGCCCAGCCAGTGGCTGTAGTCCGTGAGTTTGTCTGCGACCAGGTGCAGCACGTCCTGCTCGAGCTGGATCACCCCGCGCACGGCCATCAGGCGCGAGCTGTAGAGCACCCGGCGCTGGCGCTCGGCCACCTGCGGCCAGACCACGGCGTTGACGTGGCCGGTCTCGTCCTCCAGGGTGAGGAAGATCACCCCGGAGGCGGAGCCCGGTCGCTGGCGGCAGATCACCAGGCCCGCGGTGGTGGCCCTTGTCCCGTTCCGGAGGCGCCTGCAGTCGGCGGCGGTATGGATATCCGAATCCCCCAGGCGCCGCCGCAGCAAGGCCACCGGATGGCGGCGCAGACTGAGACCCAGTGCCCCGTAGTCGCCGGCGATATTGTCGACCTCGGTGGGCGGCGCCAGCAGCGGCTCCGCCTCGTTGAAGTGGGGATCGGGCATCAGCGCCGTACCCGGATCGCTGCCTGCCACCTCCCAGAACGCCTTGTACCGGTGGCCTGCCAGGCTCTTGAGGGCATCGGCCGCCGCCAGCGACTCCATCTCATCCGACGGCAGCCGGGCCCGGCGTTTCAGGTCCCCGGTATCGCGAAACGGTACATGATCGCGGGCCTCGACGATCCGCACGATACCGGCCTGCGACAGGCCTTTCACCTGGTTCAGGCCGAGGCGCAATACGGGTCCCGCCGGCTCGATCTCCAGGCTTGCCTGCCCCAAGCTCGCGCACACGTCCACCGGCCTGACCTCGACCCCGTGGCGGCGCGCGTCCTGGACGAGCTGTGCCGGCGCGTAGAAGCCCATGGGCTGGCTGTTGAGCAGGGCGCAGGTGAAAGCCGCCGGGTGGTAGCGCTTCAGCCACGAGGACACGTACGCCAGCAGGGCGAAGCTGGCGCTGTGGCTTTCCGGAAAGCCGTACTCGCCGAAACCCTGGATCTGGCGGCAGATCTGCCCGGCAAATTCCGCGCTGTAGCCGCGGGCTCGCATCCCCTCGGTGAGCTTGTGCTGGAATTTCTCCAGGCCGCCGCGCCTGCGCCAGGCGGCCATGCTGCGGCGAAGCTGGTCGGCCTCCCCCGGCGTGAAGCCGGCGGCGACGACGGCGAGCTGCATTACCTGCTCCTGGAAGATCGGCACGCCCAGGGTGCGCTCCAGGACCTTTTTGACTTCGGGGCCGGGATAGCTCACCGGCTCCAGCCCACTGCGGCGCCTGAGGTAAGGATGCACCATGTCTCCCTGGATGGGACCGGGACGCACGATGGCGATCTCGATCACCAGGTCGTAGAAGCAGCGCGGTTTCAGGCGCGGCAGCATGGACATCTGGGCGCGGGACTCGACCTGGAAGACGCCGATGGTGTCGGCCTCGCGGAGCATGGCGTACACGGCCGGGTCTTCCGGCGGGATGTCCGCCAAGGTCCAGGAGCGATTCGTATACGACGACAGGTACTCCAGGGCCCGGCGGATCGCGCTCAGCATTCCGAGGCCCAGGATGTCCACCTTCAAAAGCCCCAGGGCCTCCAGGTCGTCCTTCTCCCACTGGATCACCGTGCGCTCCGGCATGGCGGCGTTCTCCACCGGCACCAGGCGGGATAGATCATCGTGCGCGATGACGAAGCCGCCCACGTGCTGAGACAGGTGCCGGGGAAACCCCAGGATTTCCTCGACCAGCGTCAGGAGCCGGTGCAGGCGGGGGCTGTCGCTTTCGATGCCGAGCTTACTGATCGCTTCGTCGTGCAGGAGCTCTTTGTCCCACCACTGAATGGACTTGGCGAGGTAATCCGCCTGGTCCGGGCTGAAGCCCAGCGCCTTGCCGACGTCGCGCACCGCGCTGCGCGGCTGGTAGGTGATCACCGTGGCCGCCAGGGCGGCGCGGCGGCGACCGTACTTGCGGTAGATGTATTGAATGACCTCCTCGCGCCGCTCGTGCTCGAAGTCGACGTCGATGTCCGGCGGCTCGTTTCGCTCCCTCGAGATGAAGCGCTCGAACAGGAGGTTCATGCGCGCCGGATCGACCTCGGTGATCCCCAGGCAATAGCACACCGCCGAGTTGGCGGCCGAGCCCCGCCCCTGGCACAGGATGCCCCGGCTGCGGGCGAAGTCCACGATGTCGTGCACGGTGAGGAAATACGACTCGTAATGCAGCTCCTCGACCAGAGCCAGCTCGTGGTCGATCTGCCGGCGAACCTTATCCGGCACGCCCTGCGGCCAGCGCTTCTGTGCGCCCTTTTCAGTCAGGCGCCTCAGCCAGGAGATCGGCGTATGGCCGGCCGGCACCAGCTCGCGGGGATACTCGTAGCGCAGCTCGTCCAGGGAGAAGCGGCAGCGCCCGGCGATTCGTACGGTTTCCTCCAGCAGGTCCGGGGGATAAATTCCGGCCAGCCTCTGGCGGGGGCGCAGGTGGCGCTCGCCGTTGGGAAACAGAGCCTTTCCCAGCCGCTGCAGGGGCGTGCCCAGGCGAATGGCCGTCAAGGTGTCCTGCAGCGCCCGGCGGCCACGCCGGTGCATGTGCACGTCTCCCGCCGCCGCCAGCGGCAGGCCCAGCTCCCGGCCCGCCCGCCGCAGAGCCTGGAGCCGGCCGGCATCGTCCAGGCCCAGCAGCAGCTCCACGGCGATCCAGAGGCGCTCCGGAAAACACGCCTTCAGGAAAGCCCCCTGCTCCCTGTCCGCCCCGGCATCCGGCAGCCAGAGGGCCAGGCACTCGTCGAGGTTTGCCTGAGAGAGGTCGGACCGGTCCAGGCGGTAGCGCCCCTTTTCAGCCGCCCGCCGGCCCCGGGTAATCAAGGCCGACAGGCCCGCATAGCCTTCCCGGCTGGTCGCGAGGACCACCACCCGCGGTCCGTCGACCAGTCGGATCTCGCCGCCGATGATCAGCACCAGGCTTTGCCGTTTCGCTTCCATGTGCGCCCTCACCACTCCCGACAGCGAGCACTCGTCGGTGATGGCCAGCGCCGAATAGCCCAGCTCCGCCGCCCGCGCCACCAGCTCCTCCGGGTGCGAGGCGCCTCGCAGAAAGGAGAAGTTGCTCAAGCAATGAAGCTCGGCATAGGAGTATCGCATACTGTATTAATATACAGTATATTTCGGTTCTGCCACAGCGGCAATACGGATAGAGCTCCCCTCCCCCTCCAGCAGGCACGATGCTCGCCCTGCTCGAGTTGCTCGATCACAGTCGATGGTCTCCCCGGGAAGAATCGAATCCCCGGCGATCGACCCGGAGCAATGGGCCCGACTGTGCGTCTGATCGAGGTCGGCGTGACCGTTCAGACGGACGAGAGAACCTGGCTCGAGAGTCAGGCCTCAGCGCCGGCGCACGTTCATGGGCAGGCCGTACTTGGGCTTGAGGGTGACTTTGGCGACCGATTCGACCGGGTGGTCGGGAACCGGTCGGAGCTCGAAACGCTGAAGGAGCTGCGCCAGCACGAGCTGGACTTCGAGCATCGCCATGTTCGCGCCGATGCAGGTGCGTGGGCCTGCGGCAAAGGGCAGATAGCAATAGGAGTGGCGGCCTTCGCTGGCGCCGGGGGTAAATCTGTCCGGATCGAATCTTTCCGGGTCCGGCCAGAAGGCGGGGTGGCGATGCAGGGCGTAGGACACCACACCCACGTAGCTCCCCGCGGGGAGCAGATAGGAACCGAGTGCCTCTTCCTGCTCGCACCGCCTGGCCGATCCCCACACCGGTGGATAGAGGCGCATCGACTCCTGCACGACCTGCTTCAGGTAAGGAAGGCGACCGAGATCGGCGGCGGACGCGGGCTCTCCACCCAGGGCCGCATTCAGGTCACCGACCAGGCGCTGCTCTACCTCGGGATGCGTGCCGAGCAGGTACAGGGTCCACGTCAGAGCATTGGCCGAAGTCTCGTGGCCGGCCAGCATGAGGGTGACGACCTCGTCGCGCATTTGTGTCCTGGGCATGCTCTCCCCCGTCTCCTGATCGCGGGCATTGATCAGGCGGTCGAGGATGTTCTCGTCGCGGCCGGCGTCCCGCAGTCTCTCGTCGATCATGGTATACACGATCTCATCGAGCCGCTTCATCGCCCGTTTCCACTTGAGGTTGTGGGGCGTCGGGAGCCAGGGCACGAGTGTCATCAGCGCGCGAAGCTCCTGAGGCTCGAGGTTGACGGCCTCCACTATGGCAGCAACCTCCGTTGCGTACTCGTCTATGTCGCTTCCGAACAGGGTGCGACCGGCGATTCTGAATGTGAGCCCGCTCATTTCCCGCTCTATCCACAACGGACCGCCGGCGACGCGCCGTTCCCAATCAACGACCATCTCCTGTGTCAAGGCGTTGATCGTGCCGTCGAAGCTGTCCACGTTGCGATTGCTGAACAGAGGTTGCATCAGCTTGCGCTGCTTCACCCAGTGGGGACCGTCGTTGGTGATCAGTCCCTTGCCCATGATCTGCGCCAGCACCCGGTAGTCTATGGTGCGCTTGGAGAAATGCGTGTAGTCCTGTGCCAGGACGCGGCGGGCGTACTCGGGGTGATAGATGAGATAGGCGTCGAAGAGCCCGCGCCAACGCACGACATCCCCGTAAGTCGACATGAGGTCGTGAAAGAAGACATGGGGCTCGCGCTGAAACCGGTGCCACCGGTAGAAGCGCGGGGTTGTCGGAGGCGCCTGGAGGCCGCTTGAATCAGCTCGATTCATCAGCATGATTCCTGCTGAAGGACCGGGCAGTCGTGGACCAGGGGCAGTCCCGCGAAGGGAAGTAGAATTTCTCTGGAAAGACGGTGGCGGGTCCGCGACGGGATGCGGCGCTCCGTGCGTCGGGGGCTGGGGGCTGGGAGCGGTACTTTTCCTCTAGTGGAACCAGCCATCATCGCATCCATCTTGGTGCGGAAGATTTACCGGGGCCCACAAACCAAACACCTGCATGATTGGTTTGTGGGTCCGGTTTGGCAAATTAAAAAGGTCCGTGAAGACCTTCCTGACAGGGCTTCCTGCCGTTACGACCTCCCCCTTTATAGTGGTTGAACGTTCCGCGCGGCCGGACCTTTCTGGCCCTGGGTCACTTCGAACTGCACCTTCTGACCTTCGGCCAGGGACTTGAAGCCGGAACCCTGTATGGCGGAATGGTGCACGAACACATCCTTGCTGCCGTCTTCCGGGCTGATGAACCCGAAACCCTTGCTGTCGTTAAACCACTTGACGGTACCTGTAATCACGAAATTACCTCAAAAAGAAATTGCGATGTCTGCAGCCCACACTTGTCGATTCATGTTACGGGAGGGGTCTTCTGAAGGTTCCAGGAGGGCTACCGAACCGTCGCCAGGATGTGGGCTGCGAGGATCGATAATACACAAAGTGGCGGAAATTGCACTACTTTTTGCGGGTCCGGGCGCCGGGTGCGCTCTGCCGGCCGACCGCCCGATGACCGGATTCGCCGGCCTCCCAACCGGCCCCCGGGAGCGGTCGCCCTTTCTGGGGAGCAGGGCCGAAACGGCGCTCGGATAGAGTGCCGCCTGCCCGCCCCCAACTTGCCGAGCGACGGCCCAGCGCACGGCGCTTCACCCCTCGAAGCGGTTCCCGGTGGATGCAAGCGTCCCTGTGACACCAGGGGGCTCCTTGAGCTGGATCAAGCGCCGGCGCCCGGGAGCCCCGATGCAGCGCATCCCGCCTCCCCTGCGACAACCCGGAAGGTGCTGTTGCCCGGCTTCGATCCCGCAGACGGGAAAGCCCGCTCGACCCGACGGGCTGCTACTTGTTCAGCCACTCCTGGAATTGTTCGGTCAGGTCGTCCTGGTGCTGTGCCCACCACTTGTAGTTGAAAAGCAGCACGTGTTTCGAGTTCTTCGGGTCTGTCGGCATGTAGGGTGCCATGGGTATACCGAGCTTGGCATTGTTGCCGATCAGCGGCGCCGACGACACGCGGGCGGGTCCGTAGGAAATGTACTTCGCCTGGTCCGCGAGCCTCTGGGTATCGGTGGCGAAACGCAGGAAACTCTTGGCCGTCTGAAGGTGCGGCGCCCCTTTCGGCACCACCCAGCCGTCGAGGTCGAACACCTGCCACTGCCACATCATGGATATCGGCTCCTTTCGCTCCACGATGGCCGCAAACAAGCGGCCGTTGTAGGCCGATGCCATCGTGACCGTACCATCCGAGAGCAACTTGACGGGAACGTCGCCCTTCACCCACCAGATCACGTGGCTCTTTATGGTGCTCAGCTTGCGGAACGCACGGTTCACGCCTTCGGGGGTTTCCAGTTGATCATAAACCTGGTCCGCCGGAACACCGTCCGCGATCAAGGCCCACTCGAGGTTGTTGATCGGCTTCTTTTCCAGAGAGCGCATGCCCGGGAAGTCCTTGAGGTCGAAGACGTCCTTGATACTGGTCATCTTCTTCGGAAGCAGGTCGCTTCGATAGCCGAAAGCCGTGGAGAACACGATCTCCGGTGCCAGGCACGGCGTCACGATCATGTCGCCGAAGTCCTTGCTGGCGGGCGTCCCGTCCGGAGCCGGTGCGAGCCACTTGTCCGCCGGGATCTTCATCGCGAGACCCTCGTTGCAGGCTTCGATGGCGTTGGACGCCGTCATGTCCACGACGTCCCAGGTGACGTGTCCGGACTTCTCCTGCTGGCGCAGCAGCTTCAGACCTTCGGCGCTGGACTCATCCTCCGTAATGTGCACGCTGGGATGCACCTTCATGTAGGGATCATGGTACGCATTCCACTGACTCTTCGAGTAAGCACCGCCCCACGACACCACTTTGAGGTCACCGGAGACCTGGGACGTGCTCCCGGCGCTGCTCTGCGAAGTCGAGCTGCTGCTCGCGGTGGACTGCGACTGGCTGGACCCCACGGTGACGACCTGGGTCTTCCGGCTGCCGGGTTTGGGCATGCGGTGCATGGGGATGAGGTACTCGTTGATCAGCAGCTTGGCGGAGCTCGAGTACGCGGCGGGATCGGTCGGCTTCACGAGCTGGGCGCCGCCGTAGAGGCGATCGCGCATGGCCTTGGTCGCCTGCTGACCTTCGGGCGAGAGCAGGGCTGCCTGGATCCTGGCACTCAGGGTCGATGAGAGGCGCGAGCTGGAGGTGAAAGCCGCTCCCAGGGTCGTCTTCAAGTCCCGTACGGCGAGCTGATTGCGCTGCTCCTCGGGGACGTTCTGCAGCAAAGCCTTGCGGGTGATGCCGCAATAGCAGCGTTGGCTCAGGACTCCCTTGACGACGTTCGAGACGTCGCGCACCGACACCAGCATCGGGTGGCGCAGGGGGTTGTCGGCGAAAACGTCAAGGTTCGAGAACAGGATCATGCCGAGGTCCGGCGGCGGCAACGCGCAGGTCAGGGCCTCGGTGCAGGAGAAAGACGACGTCACGCGCGAGCCGAAGAGCTTTCCTGTCGAGCTCTGCGGGGCGATCAGCACCCATTCCTGGTCCGGGACCTGAGCCAGCACCCGCTGGTGGTTGGCATCCACCTGGTATCCGACGAAATGAGGATCGCCGAGGTACAGGTCCGCCTTGTCATCCACGATGATGTCGGCGTAGTTGAGCTGATTGTCGGGATGCCGGTACTCCCAATGCTCCCCGGTCTTACGGCTCAGCAGGTCGGCGATCGGCTTGAAGATCTTCTCACCGGTGGCGACCGTCTCCTGGGGCTGTGCCACGAAAACCAACGCCTGGGCGCTCGGCACCGCCAACAACATCCCACAGATTACTAGACAAAAGAATCTACCCATCCTCCGCTTCTCCGAGTAACAAGCCTGTCTGATTTTCAGTACATTATAGTCGATCGTCGCGACTCATAAGGCTGAGGTCGAACGGCTCCGGCCGCGCCGCGCCCGCGCGCGGGGAGCTGGGGCATGAATTGCCGGTGGTCCCGGAGGGATGGTCGCGGGCCGCCAGCGAAATGGAAACGCCGACCCGGGTTGCCCCGCCCCGGTCCGGGCGCGATCGCGCCGTGCCGCCCGGTGAGATCAGTCGCGACTGCCGGAGCCGATCATCTTGGCGGGATCCACCCATCGATCGAACTCCTCGGCCGTCACGTACCCCAGGTTCACGGCCTCCTCCTTCAAGGTGGTGCCGTTCTTGTAGGCCGTCTTGGCGATCTCCGCCGCTTTTTCGTATCCGATATGGGTGTTCAGCGCCGTCACCAGCATCAACGAGTTGTCGAGGTTCTTCTTCAGATTGCCGACGTTGGGCTCGATCCCGGCGGCGCATCGATCGTTGAAGGACACGCAGGCGTCGCCGATCAGGCGCGCGGATGACAACAGGTTCGCGATCATCATCGGTTTGAACACGTTCAGCTCGAAGTGGCCGTTCATCCCGCCCGTGGACAAGGCCACGTCGTTGCCGAGAACCTGGGCACAGACCATGGTCAGCGCTTCGGCCTGGGTGGGGTTCACCTTGCCCGGCATGATCGAGGAGCCGGGCTCGTTGGCGGGAATGATGATTTCCGCGATGCCCGAGCGCGGGCCCGACGCCAGAAGGCGGATGTCGTTGGCGATCTTCATCAGGCTCACCGCAAGCTGCTTGAGGGCTCCGTGGCTCTCCACCAGGGCGTCGTGGGCGGCCAGGGCTTCGAACTTGTTGCGCGCAGTGATGAAAGGATGCCCTGTGAGCTCCGCGATCCTGCGCGCCACCATCTCGGGATAGCCGGGCGGCGTGTTGATGCCCGTTCCCACGGCGGTGCCGCCGAGGGCGATTTCGCTGAGATGAGCGAGGGTGTTCGTCAACGCGTCGAGGCCGTGGTCCAACTGCGAGGCGTAGCCCGAGAACTCCTGCCCCAGGGTCAGCGGGGTTGCGTCCATCAGGTGTGTCCGCCCGATCTTGACCTGATCCTTGAAGCTGCCGGCCTTCTCTTTCAACGTGTCCCGAAGGCGCGCGACTCCGGGAATGGTGCACTCCGCGATGACGCGGTAGGCGGCGACATGCATCGCCGTGGGAAAGGTGTCGTTGGAGGATTGCGACTTGTTGACGTCGTCATTCGGATGCAGGGTGCGCTCGCCCTCCCCCAGCACCTTGCCTTCCAGGACGTGGGCCCGGTTGGCGATGACTTCGTTCACGTTCATGTTCGTCTGGGTGCCGGAGCCGGTCTGCCAGATCACCAGCGGGAACTGGTCGTCCAGGTCCCCGGCCAGGATCTCGTCGCACACCCGGGTGATCAGGTCGCGCTTGTCCAGTGGCAGCACGCCGAGCTCATGGTTGACATAGGCAGCGGCCTTCTTCAGCTCGGCGAAACCGTAGACGACCTCGATAGGCATGCGATAGCGCGGTCCCCCGATCCTGAAGTTGTTGCGCGACCGCTCCGTCTGGGCGCCCCAGTATTTGTCGGACGGAACGCGAACCTCGCCGAGCGAATCTCTTTCGATGCGGTATGTCATGAGCCTTCGCCGGAGAATTCCGGCCGATGGATGTGGGGATATTATCAGTGCTGGGGCAGCGTTTTTAAAGGCACGACCATCCATGCCGTCGCCCGGTACACGGGGCCCGTCCATGGAAGTCGCCCATAAAGACAGGAATCAAGAAAACAGGCCGTGCAGATACCATCGTTTGTGTTTCAAATCCTGGAACACCCACAAGCGGCGTCCTCGTGCATCGGTGGTGATGTAATAGTCCCGGCGCTGGTCACGCCGGCCCCACCACCCCGTCTCGATGCGCTCAGGGCCTTTGACGATTTTCGATTGACCCCCATTCGGGGAGGGTCCGTCCGACCACGGCAGGGCCCTGGGAGGGTCGAGCAGCCACAGCGGTCGATGTCCCCGCAGACCGGCGCAATGAGTCCCGGTTCTCGAGCCGGGATTCGCAGCCGTGCTCCAGGCGAGCTCGGGGAGGTGCTGGTCCAGCGTATGGAGTATATCCAGTCCCCGCCCGCCGAGATGCATCGCCAGCAGCTCCTCGCTTTGCTGCCACTGCAGGGTCTTTTCATCGCCGGCTTCGAACAGTCGCCCGTTCCTGCCGGAAAGGGGATGGATACGCCTGCTCTCCAGCACCAGTCCCGAGACGGGCCCGGCAAGCTCGATCCGGCTCAACCGTTCAATGGTCAGCTTCTGCAAATGATCCATGTCCCGGCTGATGTGACGTACCCCGATATCCACGCGCGTATTGTCCGTTTCCCGGCCCGTTCCCTGCTCGGGCAGGAGCACGATGTCGAAGCCGCTGGTCCCGCGCTCCGAACGGCGCAGATAATCCACCCATTGCCGCAGGAGATATTCGACACCCAGTGTGACCTGCGCCAGGTCGTCAGTGGACCAGTCCAGCATCAAAACACTCGAAAAGTGCGCAGGCGAATCGTGAAGCCGCTGAGGATCGGGATGCCTGCCCAGCAGGCGGTCCATCTCCCTCACCAGGACGACTCCAAAACGACGGGCCAGTCCGTCCGCGGGCAGGCGCCACAAATCCTTGAGAGTATGTATCCCGGTCTTCTCGAGACGCCTGACGGTCTTCTGATCCAGATTCCACAGGGCCAGGGGCATGGCCCCCAGGACGGAGCGCAAGGCGGCTTTTTCCTCCACGACGATGTCCCGCCCCCAGTGCGCCAGGTGCTTCGCCGCCGAAGGCGTGGGCGCCCCGGCAATGCGGTAAAGATGACCGTCGGCGTCGAGACGGTGCTCGATCAATACCTTGAGCCGCTCCAGGCCCCCGAACAGGTTCACGCTGCCCCGGACTTCGATCAATACCGTTTCCGGCGGCTGTATGCAGACCACCGGGCTGAAAGACAACATCCGGTCGCCGATTCTTTCAAGGCGCTGTTTCTCCCGTCCGGGCCGGCGCCGCCGGACCACCAGCCCCGGACAGATCACACTCGCGGCGCTGATCGTCATGCCCGGGTACACGCCTTGCCGATGCGCTTGCGGCGAGGCGCGGTAAACCAGCCAGCCCCGCTGTGACTCCTCGGCGACGACGATGGGAGCCGGCGGGACGGTGGAGGCCGTCTTGTCCGCGTTCCTCAGTGCCTCGCCTGCCAGCCAGGGGAAATGAACCGCCAGCCACAGGGGGGCCGGACGGTGCGGAATGGTGGGAGCATTTCCAGGCTCCGGCTCCTTGAAAACCGGTAATGCGTGCCGGGCGCCGGATTTCATCAGATATCCAACACCGTCTCCGTGTACCGGCAGGTGCCCCGGGCCTTGATGATCTCCAGCTTCAGCCCCCGCGTTTCACGGCTCAAGCGAAGCCGCAGGGCAGCGGGGCCGCCGTCCCAGTCTCGTTGACGGTTTACCTTCCGCCACAATATGCATAAAGCCTCGCCCCCCTCCGCAGCCAACTGCAGGCGGCGCACCGCTCCCCCGGAGAGTGTCCGGGGCCAGGCCAATATCAGCCCGCACGCCCTGTTGTGCAGAAGCTTCTCGGCACACCACGGGATCTGCCGATCCGCTTCCTTCCCGAATCCGGGATTCGACAACACCCGGCAAAGACCCATGTTCAGCCCGTTCGATGCCAGCGCCGGCGGATAGGGGGCATGCGGAGGGGCGATCCAGGTCACGTAATGACCAAGCTGGTGGTAATGCACCATCAAGGGCAAAAACAGGCTCAGCTCACCGATTCCCCAGTCGGAAACCGCCACCTCCATGACCGCGCCCCGCGGCCAGCCGCGATAGGGAAGTATCCTGTCCAGGGAAGGGAAGCCGGTAGCGATCCCTCGTTCCGCGCCCGCCGCTCCTTCCCGGCTCCCTTTCCAGAGCCTGCGCTGGCGAAACAACTCGTGAAGTGAATCCGCGGCCATGATGATACTGTATTTATATCCAGTAATCCTGACAAGACAAATTTTTCAGATTTCGTTGGACGGGAACAGGGGGTGGATCCCTGCAAAGAGAAAAAACGAATTAAAGTAAATTATCGAAATTCCATATTTATTATTTAAAATTAAATGGTTATATTATATTTATAATGTATTACATAAGAATTCTAGCTGTCTGAAGAGGCCTTCTTCCCCGACTTCCGCCTTTTCCGCCCGCTCTTCGTCTTCTTTCCCACGGCCCTGGCGCCCGGGATCCCGTCGACTCCCACCGTGGTCGCTTTCGCTCCCGTACGCCTCACCCCTGTCTGCCGTCGAGGCGCCGGTGGCCTGGCACCCGCTTCCAGCAGCTTCCGGGCCTGAGCGACCCACGCCTCCCGATCGATCCGGCCCTTGAAATTCAACATGCCGTTCATTCGCTCGATGTCCTCGGGAGTGAGTTGCGCGATCTGTCGCAGGTTCGTGATGCCGAGCTCGTTCAGCTTCCTCTCCAGGGTCGGGCCGATGCCGTTGATCAGGGTCAACTTGTCCTTGTCGCCGGATGACTGGAACAACACGGGTGCCTCCGGCTGCTTCTTCCTGAGGTAGAAACGCCATATGACGATGGCGAGCACGATGAGGACCGCGAGTGCGGATAGTGAGACCAGCAAGGTTTCCGCTGGATGATTCATGATGGCCACCACCGTTCAGGAGATGCGTCGGGGAGGCTGCTGGCGGCTCCCGTTCTCGCGGCAGCGGCTTCAGGGACGGTCATCGTCATGAAAGGACCGGTCCGAGCCGGCGTACTTCACCAGTAAAGGGGCGGGCTCGAAGCGCACACCCATGTGGTGCGCCAGGGCATTCAAACGCTCCACCACGTGCCCGGCACCGACACTGTCGACGTAGCGAAACGGGCCTCCCCGGAAAGGCGGAAAGCCGAGTCCCAATACCGCGCCGACGTCGCCGTCGGCGGGCGACTTGATGATGCCTTCGCCCAGGCAATGTGCTGCCTCGTTCACCATCTGCAGGGTGCATCGTTCGGTAATCGCTTCGAGGTCGAACTCCCGGTTCGCCGAGACACCGAGCAGCGGGTACACGGCTTCGTCGGGCGCCCGGCGGCCTGTTTTCCCACCGCTGGTATACAGGTAAAGGCCCCGGCCGTTCTTCCTGCCCAAGCGTTGATCGGCGATCAACTGGTCCATGCACGGCGAAGGGACCATTCGCCCGCCGAAGGCCGAGGACAGGGTATGAGACACCTTCTGTCCGACATCGATCCCGACTTCGTCCAGCAGGGCCATGGGACCGACGGGGTAGCCGAAGTCCAGCAGGGCCTGGTCGATGAGGTCGATGGGCGCACCTTCGAGAAGCAGGCAGGTGGCCTCGTTGATATACGGCCCCAGTATTCGTGAAGTGTAGAATCCCGGGCCGTCGCGAACGACGATGACGGTCTTGCCCTGCTGTCTGCCGAGGGCAACGCAGCTCGCGGTGACCCAAGGCGCCGTCTTCTCAGAGACCACGATCTCCAGCAGCGGCATCTTCTCTACAGGGGAGAAGTAATGCATCCCTATGATGTTCTCCGGGCGCTGGCTGCGGGCGGCAATCTGCGCGATGGGCAGCGCCGAGGTGTTGGTGGCGAAGATCGTCCGGTCCCCGGTGTGCCGCTCCACTTCCTCCACCATCTTCTGCTTGAGTGTGAGGTCCTCGAAGACAGCCTCCACGACCACCTGGCAGTTGGCAAACCCGCTGTAGTCCAGCGTGGCGGTCAACCTGCCAAGGATCTGATCGCGCTCCAGGGCCGTGATGGAGCGCCGTTTGACACGCCCGTCGAGGTCGTCGCGGATATGCTTGAGGCCGCGCGTCAGGTTCTTGTCGTTGATATCCTTGAGGCGCACCGCCTTCCCCGCCCTCGCGAGCGAAGCGTAGGCGATGCCCGCGCCCATCAGACCGGCGCCGAGCACGCCGACCTTCGTGATGACTTCCGGGCGGACCTCGGCGTCGCCGACGGTGCTCTTCTTCAGCCTGTTGGTGGCGAGAAACAGCCGGATCAGTTGCCGGGCCTGGGGCGTGACGACCAGCTTGCCGAAGGCCGCGGCCTCCGCCGACTCTCCACGCCGGGCGCCGGCTTCCAGCGCGGTCTCCACCACGTCCAGGATCTTTCCCGGCGCCGGATAGTTACCGCGTGTCCTGGCCAGGGTCCGTTTTCGTGCTCGATCGAGGACCAGGCTCCGCCCGATGGGGTTGCCGGCCAGAGCCCAGTTCCGCAAGGCCCGGGGCGACAGCCACGACGCCGCCCCGCCCGCCGGGTCTCCGGGCCGGCTTGCGATCCTGCGGCCCAGCCTCACCGCCGCCTCCATCAGGATCTCCCGCGGCACGCAGTCGTCCACCAGCCCGATGCGCCGGGCGTCGCCGGCGTTCGCCTGGCGTCCCGTCAGCAGCAGATCCAGGGCCCGCTCGACGCCGACCAGGGCCGGAAGCCGGTGGGTGCCGCCGCCTCCCGGCAGGAGGCCGAGCTGGACTTCGGGCAGCCCCAGCCGGGTCTTTTCATGATCGGACGCCACCCTGCCGTCGAAGGCCAGCGCGAGCTCAAGGCCGCCGCCGAGGCAGGCGCCGTGAATGGCCGCTACCGTGGCGGGCTTCAGGGCGGCGATACGCCCCTGGACCCGCTGGGAGGCCTCGGAAAGGGCCCTGCCCTCCTGCGAGTCGCGGACTGCGAGCAGCATCTCCAGATCCGCTCCGGCGACGAAGCTGTCGGGCTTGCCGGAGGCGAATATCAGCACCCGGATCTCCCGGTCCACCTCCACGTCCGCGAGCGTCTCCTCGAACTCGTCGATCAGGCCCGGCTTCAAGGTATTGACCGCGCCGCCCGGATCGTCCATCCACAACACGGCGACACCGCCGTCCCGGTGCTCCAGCGACAGGATGGACCGGCTGGCGGGCTCGTTCATTCAGGCGGCTTCCAGAACCATGGCGGCACCCAGTCCCCCAGCGGCGCAGGCGGTGCACAGCGCGAACTGCCCGCCGGTGCGTTTCAGCTCTTTCAGCGCCTGCATGATCTGGCGGGCGCCCGTGGCTGCGAAGGGGTGGCCGAGGGAGATCGAGCCACCGTTGGTGTTGAACCGGTTCCAGTCGATCTCCCCGATCGCCCGGTCCCTGCCGAGATGCTCCCGCGCGAAATCACGCGACTCGAAGGCCCGGGTGTTGGAGAGGATCTGGGCGGCGAATGCCTCATGCATGTCCACGACGTCGATGTCGCCGAGGCAGAGGCCCGCACGGTCCAGCGCGACGGGCGTCGCGAAGCTCGGGCCCATGAGCATCTGCCAGTTGGGATCGAGGGCCGCGTAGGCGTAGCTTCTGATGTAGCCGAGCGGGGTATATCCATCGGCCAGCGCCTTGTCTTCGCGCATCAGGACCAGGGCGCTGGCCCCGTCCGTGAGCGGCGAGCTGTTGCCGGCGGTGACGGTGCCGTACTTGCGGTCGAAGACCGGCTCCAGCTTCGCGTACGCTTCGAGCCTGGAGTCCGGGCGAACGAGGTTGTCGCGCACACAGGCTTCGTATTCGGGGGGGACGTAGGCGTGCATCACGTGGTCGTCGAAGAAGCCTTCGTCCCAGGCGCGGCTGGCGTTCATGTGGCTGCGGTGCGCGAATTCGTCCTGGGCCTCCCGGGAGATCCCATTCTCCTTCGCCATCTTCTCCGCGGCTTCACCCATGCTGTACTCCGACGACGGCTCGCGCAGCGCGGGCGGTACCGGGATGATGTCCCGGGGCCGCAGTCCTTTGAGCGCCGCCAGGCGCTGCCCCAGGCTGCGGGCCTTGTTCGCGGCCACCAGCGCGTCTGCCAGTCTTCTCGAGACCGTGATCGGAACATCGCTGGCGCTTTCCGCGCCGCCGCACACGCCGCAGAGGATCTGCCCCGCCATGATGGACTCGGCGATGTCGGTAGTGCTCTGGTAGCCCGTGGCGCAGGCGCGCGAGACGCTGTAGGCGTCCGTCGAAGGTCTCATCCCGGTGCCGAGGACGACCTCCCGCGCGATATTGGGTGCCGTCGGGGTGGGTATCACCTGGCCGTATACGACGCGCTCGACCTGTCCCGTGTCCAGCCCCGTTCGCTGCAGCAGCTCCGCCACCACCAGCTTGCCGAGGTCGCGTGCGGGCAGGACCTTGAAGGCGGTACGCTCCTTGACGAAAGGCGTGCGCAGGCCGGCGACAACGGCGATACGCCGCCCCGTCACTGTGGCATTCCGGTCGCTCGTCGGGGCCTGATCGTTCATCAATGGGTCACGGTGTCCGGCTCCGACGCTAAGCACCCGGCCCTGCACTGTCAAGCACTGCTCCCGCCGTGCCCGGGCGTCAAAACCGCTACAATAGAGCGCTGCGGGGCGGCGCCGCGAAGCCGGCCCGGATCACCTTTTACCAGCCACCTGAGCGAAGCGGCGAGTCGACACATGTCCCGAACCCTGCAAGAGCTGCTCGAGGCGGGCGCGGTCGATGACCCGGCCCTCCTCGCCCCGGAAAGACCTCCACTGGATTTCGCGGGATTACGCCGCCAGTGCGCTCGAACCGTGGAATCACTGAACGCACTGGGTATCGGCCGCGGCGACCGGGTCGGAATCGTCCTGTCGAACGGGCCGGAAATGGCGGGCAGCTTCCTGGCCGTGGCGCACGCCGCCACCACGGCGCCGCTCAATCCGGCATACCGGCGCTCGGAGCTGGAGTTCTATCTTTCCGACATCGGCGCCAGGGCGGTGGTCGTGGAGCAGGACGGCGATACGCCCGCACGGCAAGCCGCACGTACGCTGGGCATCGCGGTGCTCGAGCTGCATCATTCCCCGGACGATCCCGCCGGCGTGTTCGAGCTCGATGGTCCGCACCTCGGCAGCGCGGCCCGGACGGGGCACGCCGCGGCCGACGACATTGCGCTCATCCTTCATACTTCCGGTACTACCTCGCGCCCGAAGATCGTGCCCCTGACCCACGCCAATCTCACGGCGTCGGCCCGCAACATCGCCGCCGCCCTGAGGCTGGAGGCGCGGGACCGATGCATGAACGTCATGCCGTTGTTTCACATCCACGGGCTGGTCGCCGCGATCCTGGCCTCCCTGGGCGCCGGGGGCAGCACCTACTGCACGCCCGGATTCAATGCCTTGAAGTTCTTTGCCTGGCTGGCCGACGCCCGCCCGACCTGGTACACGGCGGTGCCCACCATGCACCAGGCGGTCCTGCAGCGCGCGGCGAGATCACGCAGCATCATAGAGGCGCATCCGCTGCGGTTCATACGCTCGTGCTCGGCGGCTTTGCCGGTGCCGGTGATGCATGATCTAGAGGAAACCTTCGGCGCTCCGGTCATCGAGGCCTACGCCATGACCGAGGCCGCTCACCAGATGACCTGCAATCCCCTGCCGCCCGCCCCGCGCAAACCGGGCTCGGTGGGTATCGCGGCGGGTCCGGAGGTGGCGGTCATGGACGGCGACGGTCGAATCCTGGACGCCGGCCGCACCGGTGAGATCGTCATCCGCGGCGAGAACGTTACCGGCGGCTACGAAAACAATCCCAAGGCGAACGCCGAGAATTGGACCAACGGCTGGTTTCGAACGGGCGACCAGGGCGTGATGGACGAGGACGGCTACCTGCGCGTGACGGGCAGGCTCAAAGAGATCATCAACCGCGGCGGCGAGAAAGTCTCCCCCAAGGAAATCGACGACGTCCTGGTGGAGCATCCCGCGGTCGCACAGGTGGTGACCTTCGCCGTTCCTCATCCCAAGCTCGGCGAGCAGATCGGGGCGGCCGTCGTCGTCGCCGAAGGGCGCAACATCGACGAAGCGGAGCTCAAGGCCTTTGCCGCCGAACGGCTGGCTCCCTTCAAGGTGCCCGAGAAGATCGTGTTTCTCGAGGAGATACCCAAGGGCCCCACCGGCAAGCTGCAGCGCATCGGCCTGGCCGGGAAGCTTGGATTGGGATCTTGAAGATCTGTATCTACGGGGCCGGGGCCATCGGCGGCTACCTGGGTTTCAAGCTCGCAGCCGGCGGCCAGGCCGAGGTGTCCTTCATCGCGCGCGGCGAGAATCTCGAGGCGTTGCGAATGAAGGGTTTGACGCTGCGCGAAGGCGCAGGGGAACAGACCATCGCCGTCGAGGCCACCGACGATCCATCCACGCTCGGCGCACAGGATTACGTCGTTGTCGCCGTCAAGGCGCAGGCGGCGCCGAAGATCGTTTCCGCGATGCGGCCCCTGTTGGGCCCGGGGACGGCCGTGGTCACGGCCATGAACGGCATGCCGTGGTGGTATTTCTACAAGCTCGAGGGGCCCTTCGAGAACACCATACTGCACAGCATCGACCCGGGCGGTGTGCAGTGGGAGGGCATAGGGCCGGAGCGCGCCATAGGGTGCGTCGTGTATCCGGCGGCGGAGCTTGCGGCTCCGGGTGTGGTGGAGCACCACTACGGAGATCGCTTCATACTCGGGGAACCCAGCGGCGAGAGGACGGAACGCGTGAACGCCTTGAGCCGAGTGATGAACGCCACGGGTTTGAGGGCCCCCGTGCGCGACATCCGGGAGGAGATCTGGCTCAAGCTGTGGGGCAATCTGTGCTTCAACCCGATCTCGGCCCTGACCACCGCCACGCTGGACGTTATCGCCACCGACCCGGGAACTCGTGCGGTCGCCCGCGCCATGATGGTGGAAGCCCAGGCCATCGGCGAGAAGGTCGGCGTCAGGTTCAGGCTGGGCGTGGACAAGCGCATCGAGGGTGCGGCGTCCGTCGGGCCTCACAGGACCTCCATGCTCCAGGACCTCGAGCGTGGCCGCAGCATGGAGATCGACGCACTGCTGACGGTCGTTCGCGAGATGGCGAAAATGGTGTCGGTGCCCGCCCCCACCATTGATACGGTGCTCGCTCTGGTCCAGCAGCGGGCCCGCATGGCGGGCTGCTATTGAGCTCCTGCCGGGCCGCGTCATGAGCGAGCAGCGACTGGTGCTGGCGTCCTCGTCGCCGTTCCGACGCATGCTGCTGGAACGCCTCGGCATCCCTTTCGATGTGGTGGCACCCGGTGTCGACGAAACCAGACGGCCGGGCGAGCGGGTGCTCGAATACGTCCGTCGCCTGGCACTGGAAAAGGCTCATTCGGTGGCCAGAGAGCGCCCGAATTCGCTGGTGATCGGCGCGGATCAGGCGGCGGTTCACAGAGGCGCCATCGTGGGCAAGCCCTCGGGGCATGACGAGGCCGTAAAGCAGCTTCTCGACGCCTCGGGGCGCAAGATCACGCTCTACACGGGGCTGGCTCTGG
The DNA here is from genome assembly GCA_049583715.1 of Arenicellales bacterium. GTDB lineage: Bacteria > Pseudomonadota > Gammaproteobacteria > Arenicellales > JAANXG01 > JAANXG01. The sequence continues at coordinate 33,181 of JBAUWJ010000041.1, forward strand.
TCAATACCGACACCGGGCACGTTCAGAGCGACGTGGTGCCCTACGCGGTCTATTTCCGCACCATCGACCGCGCCGCCGCGGAACGCTATCTCGAAAAGGAGCAGCCTTACGGCTGTGCCGGCAGCCTGCGCGCCGAGGGACTCGGAATCGCGCTGCTCAGGAAGTTCGAGGGCGACGATCCGAACGCCTTGATCGGCCTGCCGCTGATCCGTCTCGTCGAGATGCTGCAGGTCGAGGGTGTCGCGGTCGTATGAGCCCCGGCACTTTTCTCCTGATACTGGCCGCGGTGATCGTCGTGTTCGCCGCCTTCGTGATCAAGTCCTGGTTCGAGCTGTCGAGCACCGGCCGCCGCAAGCGCAGGCGGAAGGACCGCGACCGCTGACCCGGCAGGCCTCCGCTCCTATTGAAGCTCGAAACGATTCGAGAGCAGGCTCGAGCGCAGCGAGTTGGCGATGGAGACCCCGAGCTTCCTGGTGACGCGCCCGAACAGGTTCTGATGCGGCGTGTAGTCGACGATGGTATCCGCACCTACGACGTCCCGCGCCACCGACCCAACGCTCCCGTACTCGTCGATCAGACCCAGGCGCAGCGCCTCCTGCCCGGTCCAGAACAGGCCGCTGAAGATGTCCGGATTGTCGCTCAAGCGCTCACCCCGGTCCGCCTTCACCGTATCCACGAACTGCTGGTGCACCTGATCCAGCAGCTTCTCGGCGTACTCCTTGTCGAAGGGCTTGAGCGGCGAGAACGGGTCGAGCAGACCCTTGTGCTTGCCGGCGGTGAACAGGCGCCGCTGGATGCCGAGCTTGTTCATGGCGTCCACGAACCCGAATCCGTTCATCAATACTCCGATGGAGCCCACGATACTGGACCGGTTGGCGTAAATCCTGTCCGCGGCGACCGCTACGTAGTAACCGCCGGACGCGCACATGTCCGTGACCACCGCGTAGACGGGCTTATCCGGATACTTCTCGCGCAGGCGGTGAATCTCCGAGTTGATCTCCGAGGCCTGAACGGGGCTCCCACCGGGACTGTTGATGCGCAGGATCACGGCCTTGGAGCTTTCGGCCTTGAAGGCGTCGCGCAGCCCTTCGATGATCGTATCGGCGCTGGCCTGGGAGTTGGGCTCTATCGTGCCCTCGAGGTCCACCAGTGCCGTGTGGGGTCCGGTGGGCGTGGGAATTCCGTTGCCGGCGATCAAGACCGTGACCGCGATCAGGTACAGGCCGAACACGGACTTGAAGAAGATGCCCCATCGCCTGCTGCGCCGGCGTTCACGAAGGGCTTCTCTTGCGAGGTCGGCGAGGATGTCGCGCTCGACTGATTCCTTCCCGCCGGATTTCTGGTCGTTCATGTCGTTTTCCATCGTTGCTGCTTCGGGGTCTGTGCTTCAGTTGTGGCTCGTGGCGGTGGAGTGTACAACAATCAACTCGGCAAACCCGTGACACGCCGTTCGGGTGCCCCCGCCAAGAGGCGATCCACCAACTCGACGCGCCCGTCGACCTCCACCACGGTGAGAACCTCGAGGCCCGCACCGCTGCACGGTCCGCCCGTGCAGCGGCCCGTCGCCGGGTCGTAGGTCGCGCCGTGGGTGGCGCAGATCAGATGATTGCCGGACAGATCGAAAAAATCTCCGGGCAGTATGTCCAGCTCGAGCCCGAGATGGGCACATCGGTTGACGTAGGCGTGCACCCTGCCGCGATAGCGGACGGCGAGCGCCGGCGCAGGCTCGCCGTCCTCGTCGACCTCGAAGCGAACTCCGGGTCCGCCTTCCACGAGCGCCTCGCTGGCGCAGATCAGTTGTCGCACAGCCATCGCATCACGGCCTCGAAGTCGTCGAGGCAGGCCTTCGGGCGCTCGGCGAGGAGTGCATCGACCGGGTGCGCGCCGTAGCTCACCGCGAGACCGTCCACGCCGGCCGCGGCTGCCATCGTCATATCGAAAGTCGTATCTCCCACCATCACCGCGTCTTCCGGGTCGGTGCGGGTCTCGGCCAGTATGTCCAGCAGCATCCGGGGATGGGGCTTGGAAACCGCCTCGTCCACGCAGCGGGTCGCCGCGAACAGCCCGTGGAGTCCGGTTTCCCGCAAGGCACGCTCGAGCCCGCGGCGGGCCTTGCCCGTCGCGATCGCAAGCGCAAAGGATTCGGATTTCAGCCGCTCGAGGCCGTGCACCACGCCTGGAAACAAGGCGCTGGCGGTCTGGTTGCGGCGCAGAAACTGGTCCCGGTAAGCCTCCGAGAGGCGAGCCAGCTCAGGCTCGCCGGCGCCGGGAAACAGGCGGGCGAACGCTTCTCGCAGGCCGAGCCCGATGATTTCCCGGGCCTGGTTCGGCTCGGGGACGGGCAAGCCCACCTCGAGAGCTGCAGCGCGGAAGCAGCTCACGATCCGGGCAGCAGAATCCATCAGCGTGCCGTCCCAGTCGAACACGACCAGTCTGTAGCTCATTCGACCGGGCCGTCCGGCGCCGTCTCGAAGATCGCGGGCGGCGGTGCCACGATCCGGCACTGACTCCCGGTCACCGGATGCGTGAATTCCAGTGTATGCGCATGCAGGGCGAGCCGCCGGATCCCCTTTTCACGAACCGATTTGTTGAATTCCCTGTCTCCATATTTGCTGTCGCCGGCGATGGGATGTCCGACGTGGGCGGCGTGTACCCGCGCCTGGTGAGTGCGGCCGGTGACCAGCTCGATGTCGATGAGGCTCAGGTCGGGTCCCCGGCGTGACGGCCGCAGGATCGTTTCCGCCCGGCCGCCGTCCTCGGACACCACCACCACCCGCTCGCCCCCTCTCGGGGCATTCTTCTTCAGCCCGGCGCGGACCCGGATCGGATCCGCCCCGGGATCTCCCCTCACCAGGGCCAGGTAGTGCTTGGACACGGTCGGGCCGCCTGCGTCGCGCCGCAGGGCCGCGTGCAGCCCCGTCAGCGCCGCGCGGCTCTTGGCGAGAATCAGGCAGCCGGAGGTGTCGCGGTCCAGGCGGTGCACCAGCTCCAGAAACGGGAGGTCCGGGCGGCGGGCCCGCAGGGCCTCTATGACGCCAGCGTGAACTCCGGTGCCTTTGTGCACGGTGACCCCGGAGGGTTTGTCCAGGACCAGAAGATGCGCGTCCTCGAAGAGAACCGGGCCCGTCTCGAGATGCGTGGCAGCCGGTGTTTCCCTGGGAGCGCCCAGCCGCACCGGGGGAATTCTGATGCTGTCGCCGCCTTTCAGGCGATATCCGGCCTTGGCCCGGCCCAGATTGACCCGCACTTCGCCCCTTCGCACCAGGCGGTAGACGCGGCTCTTCGGCAGGCCCTTGAGCTCCCTCAGGAGGAAGTTGTCCAGGCGCTGACCCGCCTGCTCGGAAGTGACCGTGAGGTATCGGACCCCACCCCCGGCACCGGGTTTCCGGGAACCGATATTTGACAAATTGCCCATTCCGTTTTTGCTTGATATATTCTAACTTAACGGTGATATATCAAGTGTTTATTGAACTCCACCGTTCGAGTCCCCGCGAGGGCTCGTCGGCGGGTGAACCGCCGGAGAGTTGAAGAGTTTTGAGGTGACGGCGGCCTTGGGGCCGTCCGGACCAGGGTTCGGAGCGCTGCCGGCAGCATACCAGGCGCCGGCGAGCGGCGAGGGTCGAATCATATACCGGACCGAAGCAAATAACGCGCGCGGATCAAGACCCATCCAGCGCACGACAATCGACCCGAGTGAGAGGGGTGATAGAACATATTGGGCCATCGGGCCCGGGAGCACGCAGATCAAGGCGGAGCGGATCGTGAATCGACTTGACTACCACGAGGTTGTGGCAACACAACGAGAACCGAACTGATAGCTGAGCGGCCATAGGCATCGGCCGGCTCGGAAGGGTGTCCTCGGCGCAGCCGCAGGTGAGCTGTGCCGGATTGTTCGTCATCCTCGCGCAAGGGTCGCGAGGAATCAATCGTGAAGAGAATGCTGTTCAACGCAACTCACCCGGAAGAGTTGCGCGTCGCTATTGTCGACGGACAGAAGCTGCTGGACCTGGATATCGAGTCCTCGGTCCACCATCAGAAGAAGGGAAACATCTACAAGGGGAAGGTCACACGGGTCGAGCCCAGTCTCGAGGCGGCCTTCGTGGACTACGGCTCCGCCCGCCAGGGCTTTCTGCCCCTCAAGGAAATCTCCCGCGCCTACTTCCAGGACTACTCCCCCAAGACGCCGATGGCGCAGCTCAAGATTCAGGACGTGATCAAGGAGGGTCAGGAGCTGCCGGTACAGGTCGAGAAGGAAGAGCGCGGCAACAAAGGCGCCGCCCTCACCACCTTCATCAGCCTCGCTGGACGCTACATGGTGCTGATGCCCAACAATCCCAAAGGCGGGGGTATCTCCCGCCGGATCGAGGGTGAGAACCGGGCGGAGCTGCGGGAGATCATGGGCCAGCTCAACGTCCCCACCGAGCACGCCCTGATCGCCCGTACCGCGGGCATCGGCAAGTCCCTGGAGGATCTGCAATGGGACGTCGACTTCCTGCTCCAGCTCTGGGAAGCGATCCGCGGCGCCATCGAGGAACGTCCGGCCCCCTTCCTCGTCTATCAGGAAACCAACCTCGTGGTGCGGGCGATCCGTGACTACCTGCGCAACGACTTCTCGGAAATTCTGATCGACGACGAAGAGATCTACGAGCGTGCCAGCCGGTTCATGGAGCAGGTGATGCCCCACAACCGCACCAAGCTGAAGCTCTATCGGGACTCCGTGCCTCTGTTCTCGAGGTTCCAGATCGAGCATCAGATCGAAGCGGTATTCTCGCGCAACGTCACTCTGCCTTCGGGCGGCGCGGTGATCATCGACCACACCGAGGCCCTGGTGACCATCGACATCAACTCGGCGCGTGCGACCAAAGGAGCGGACATCGAGGAGACGGCCCTCGCCACCAATCTCGAGGCGGCCGACGAGATTGCCCGCCAGCTTCGGATCCGCGACATAGGCGGACTGATCGTGGTGGATTTCATCGACATGACTTCCAACAAGAACCAGCGGCTGGTGGAGAGCCGGCTGCAGGAGGCCCTGAAAGTGGATCGCGCCCGCATCCAGACCGGACGAATTTCCCGCTTCGGGCTGCTGGAGATGTCGCGCCAGCGCCTCAGGGCATCGATCGGCGAATCCAACTACGTCTCCTGTCCGCGCTGTGACGGTACCGGGCATATTCGCGGCGTTGCGTCTTCCGCCCTGCACATCCTGCGCATCCTGGAAGAAGAGGCGTTGAAGGAGAACACCGAGGCCATTCACGCGCATCTGCCTATCGACATCGCGACCTATCTGTTGAACGAAAAGCGCAGCGAGATCCACTCCCTCGAGATGCGCCTGGGCAACGCGGTGGTCATTATCCCCTCCAAGGACATCGAGTCCCCGCACTTCCGGATCAGGCGCCTCAGAGGCGAGGATCTGGCGGAGGTTCAGGGGCTGCAGAGCTATCAGATCGAGCGAGCGAAAGACGAGGAGGACGAGGACGAAGGCAGCTACTTCATCAAGCAGCGCATGGAGAAGGCTGCCGTGGGGCCCGAGCAGGTGACGGCCAGTGCTCCGCCGTCGGCGCGAAAGCAGCTCGAGGAGCAGGCGACCGCGCCGCCCGCCGAAGGGATGATGAAGCGGATCGTCAAGTCACTGTTCAACCGCACCGCGACTCCGCCGGTGACCGAGCCCGAGGGCACCGGTGCCGCGGAAGAAGACAAGCGTAGCGATCAGGGCCGTCAGAACGGGACCGCTGACCGGAGCAATGGCCAGAAGCGCGGTTATCAGCGCGGCCGGACCCAGAACCAGCAGCGGGCGCGTGGAGGCCGAGGCCGGCCCCGGACCGGCGGCTCGGGCGGCGCCGGTGGCAGCTCCGGTCGCGGTGGTCGCCGGGGTGGTCAGAATCGGGGCAGGAAGCCCAAGAGCTCCGATACGCCGTCGGCGAGCCAGAGCAATTCGCAGTGAGCGGGCAAGACCGGCCCGCTCGTAGGTCGGGCTTCAGGCCGACAAAGGCTGGTGCCATCCCGGGCGCTGGTGTCGGAATGAATTCCGACCCACAGGGGGCTTCGATCCCGGCCCGTCATTCACGTTCGAACAGTGCGATGGACTCGACGTGGGCGGTATGAGGGAACATGTCGACAATACCGGCAAGGCGCAGCCGGTAGCCCTGCTTTCGCACGAGCAGCTCAGAATCCCGGGCCAGGGTGGCGGGATTGCAGGAGACGTAGACGATGCGCCGGGGCGAGATGTCCGGAACCCGCTTCGCCACCTCGACGGCTCCCGAGCGGGGCGGATCGAGAAGTATTTTGTCGAACGATGAATCGATCCAGCGTCCCGGCGAGCCTTCGGCGTAGAGGTCGGCGGCCGTGAACTCGACGTTGCCGATCCCGTTGCAACGAGCATTGTCGGCGGCGCGCTCCGTCAAGCGCCGCTCGCCTTCCACCCCCAGGACGCGGCCGGCACGCTTGGCAATCGGCAGGCTGAAATTGCCCAGACCGCAGAACAGGTCCAGCACGGCGTCGCCCGGACCCGGCTCCAGCAGAGTCAGCGCCAACTCGACGAGCCTGCGATTCTGCGCGCCGTTCACCTGGACGAAGTCCGTGGGCTCGAAGCCGATGCGAACGGCGTCATCGACCTCGTAGTACAGGCGGGTCGCCTCCTCGGGCCACAAGGCCTGCACGCTCTCGGGGCCGCTCGCCTGAAGCCGCACGTCCACCTCATGATCCCGGGCGAAGCGGATCAGGCGGTCCCGGTCCTGATCGGTCAAGGCTGCGAGGTGGCGAATGACCAGGGCCACCGCATTATCGCCCGCCGCCGCTTCGATCTGTGGAATACGGTCATGGCAGGACAGGCCCGCGATCGCGTCGCACAGGGCGGGCAGCAGGTCCGATAAGCGCCTGTCCAGGACCAGGCAGGCGTCCAGGGGCGTGACGTAGCTCTTGTGACGTTCCCGGAAGCCGAGCAGCAGGCCGCCCTTCTTCGGCACGTAGCGAATGCCGAGGCGCGCCTTGCGCCGATAGTGCCACGGTTCGGCCGCCGCCGGCGGCAGGTACTCCTCCGGCGTCGTCTTCGCGATTCGTTCCAGAGCATTCGCGAGCTGCCGGTGCTTGTGCTCGAGCTGGGCGTCGTAGCGAAGGTGCTGGAGAGCGCATCCGCCGCAGGTTCCGAAGTACGGGCACGGCGGCACGATCCGGTCGGGAGAGGAAACGACGATCTGCGCAAGCTGGCCATGAAGCACCTTTCGGCGCTTCCGGCCGGGGCGGAAAAGCACCCGTTCCCCGGGCAGGGTATTGTCGATGAACACGACCTGCCCGTCGTGGCGGCCGATGCCTCGCCCATCGTGGCTGAGATCGGTGATCTCCGCCTCCGGGAGAATCTGAGACGACTCGGTGCTCACCGCCAGGCGGCCAGGAATTCCTTCAGATGGGGCCTGTCTTCGGCGGACAAGCTGTCCCTGACCCGCTGGCACTCGTGTCGATAACGTTCTTCGTCGAGGTCACTCCTCATCAACAGCCACCGGAGGTAGAGAAGATAAGTGTTGAGAGCGTCCGTTTCGCAGTAGTTGCGGATCTCTTCGATGCGACCGTCCCGCCAGGCATCCCACACCTTTGATCCGTCCATGCCCATTTTCCCGGGCAGTCCGCAAAGCACGGCCACCTGGTCCAGGGGCGCGAAGGCACGCGGCTGATAGCCGGACAGCACATCCATGATGTCGGTGTGCCGGGAATGGAAGCGGTTCAGGTAGTTGTTCCACTTGAACTCCCGGTCGTTCTCGCCGCTGTCCCAGTAGCGCCCGGCCGGTATGCCGTGTATCAGCGCCCGGTGGTGCAGCACCGGCAGATCGAAGCCGCCGCCGTTCCAGGTGACCAGTGTCGGGGTATATCGCTGGATGCCGTCGAAGAATCGCTCGATCAGTTCCGCCTCGGTGGATTCCGGGCTGCCCAGCGACCAGACCTTGCACTGCTCGCCGGTACGAAGAACCGCGGAGATGGCCGCGATGCGTTGCAGGTGCACCGGCAGGAAGTCGCTGTCGGTCTGCTGGCGGCGCTTCGCGAACATGATCTCCGCCACTTCGCCGTCGTCGAGATCGTGCAGATCGTAGAGTCGCCGGCCGCCGGCGACGTCGGGGATCGTCTCGATATCGAACGCCAGGATGTTCATCTACAGGAAGTACAGGAAGGGGTCAGGTCTCGCATTGTTACATCCCCCCCCAACTCGAGTCGATGAACAGTTTGCAGGGCAATGTAACAATGCGAGACCTGACCCCATCAATGCCTTCAATGCGTGGATGTTCAATCGGGGAAAACGCCGGTGGAGATGTAGCGATCCCCGCGGTCGCACACGATGCTCACGATGACCGCGTTCTCGATCTCCTTCGACAAGCGGATGGCCGCGGCAGCGGCGCCGCCCGAGGACACGCCGCAGAATATTCCCTCCTCTCGAGCCAGGCGCCGCATCATATTCTCGGACTCGCTCTCGGAGACGTCGATGATGCGGTCCACCCGCTCGGGCTCGTAGATCTTCGGCAGGTATTCCCTGGGCCAGCGTCGTATACCGGGGATGGAGTCTCCCTCCACCGGCTGCACCCCGACGATCTGCACGGCATCGTTCATTTCCTTGAGGTAACGCGAGCAGCCCATGATGGTGCCGGTGGTCCCCATGGAACTCACGAAATGCGTGACGGTGCCGGCGGTATCGCGCCAGATCTCGGGACCGGTGCCGCGGTAGTGCGCGTCCCAGTTGTCCGGATTCGCGAACTGGTCCAGCACGACCCCCTGTCCCTTGCGCTCCATCGACATCGCCAGGTCCCGGGCCTCTTCCATGCCGCCGTCCTTCGAAACGCTGATGATCTCGGCTCCGAAGGCCTTCATTACCGACCGCCTCTCGGCGCTCATGTGCTCCGGCATGATGAGGACCATGCGGAACCCCCGCATCGCGGCGGCCATGGCGAGCGCGATACCCGTGTTGCCGCTGGTGGCCTCGATGAGAGTATCGCCCTGCTTGATCCTGCCGCGCTCCTCGGCCCTCGCGATCATGTTCAGGGCCGGCCGGTCCTTCACCGAGCCGGCGGGGTTATTGCCCTCGAGCTTGACCAGGATGCTATTGCCGGTGTCGCCCGGCAGTCTTCGAAGCTCCACCAGCGGTGTATTGCCGACGAAATCCTCGAGGTGCCGGGGTTTGAAGCGCGTCGTCTTGTCGGCGTCGATTGCGTGCATAGTCAGATCCGGTTCGTGGGCTCCGCCGAGACGGCGTGGTCGGCGCGCCTGCAGCACCATCCCAAGGGCGGCCCGGGACGACCTAGGCCGGCGGAGCGCCGAATATGTGCTCGAGGATCAATTGTACCGAGAGTCTGCCCCCGTAGTCGTTCACCGCGAGCCGGTAGGCGGCATGAATCTCGGACCGGTCCCCCGGTATCGTCTCCTCGCGAGGCGGATCGAAGCAGATACCGGCGACGACTCTCCTGCCCCCGGGCTTGCGGAGCCGGTAGCGCATGAAGCCACTGCCTACCGGAGAGCGTTCCAGCACCTCGAATGTATCGTCAAAGAGCGGCTCCGGAAACCCCTGTCCCCAGGGCCCGTGCATCTGCAGCAGGCGGGCGTTGTCGAGGGTCAGCTCCTCTTCGTCCAGAGGCCCGTCGGTGTCTATCACGCGGGTTTCGTTCAGCACGTTTGCACCAAGTTCGCCAACCAAGTGGTCGAACAGCTCGCGGAACCGGTCCAGATTCTCCGGCCGAACGCTCAGTCCCGCAGCCATGGCGTGCCCGCCGAACTTCTCGATAACGTCCGCGTGGGCGACATTGATGGCAGCCAGCAGGTCACGGATATGGATGCCGCTTATGGATCTGGCCGAGCCCTTCAGCTCGGTTTCCGAAGCCGGCGCGAACGCTATAACCGGGCGCTGGGTCAGCTCGCTGACGCGTCCGGCAATGAGACCCACCAGGCCCTGGTGCCAGGACCGGTCGAACAAGGTAATGCCGCTTGGAATGGCGTCCAGCGCCAGTGCGGACACGGCTTCCTCGGCCTGCCGGGCCATATCCGACTGGATCTCCCGGCGTTTCTTGTTGATCTCGTCGAGCTGGGCCGCGAGGCGCCTTGCATGCTCGGGGTCCGCGGCGAGCAGACATTCGATGCCCACCGTCATGTCCTCCAGCCGGCCCGCCGCGTTCAGGCGCGGCGCCACGCCGAATCCGAGATCACGGCTGGTGAGTCGCGAGGGCTCCCTGCCCGCCACCTCGGCCAGCGCCTGGATGCCCGGTCTCGCCCGTCCCGCCCGTATCCTGGAGAGCCCCTGGGACACCAGTATGCGGTTGTTGCGGTCGAGGGGAACCAGATCCGCCACCGTCCCCAGGGCCACCAGATCCAGATAGTCGGCCAGCCTGGGCTCCGGCACCGCCGCCTGGTCGAACCAGCCCGATTCCCGCAGACGGCCACGCAGGGCAAGCATCACGTAGAAGATGACGCCGACACCGGCGAGGCTCTTGCTGCGGAACGCATCGCCCGGGCAATTCGGATTCACGATGGCGTCTGCCTGGGGCAGCGACTCCCCGGGCAGATGATGATCCGTGATAATGGTGGTGATCCCGAGCTGCTGCGCCGCGAATACGCCCGCATGACTGCCGATGCCGTTGTCCACGGTTATCAGTACGTCGGGTTGCTGCGCGGCGGCCACGCCCACGATCTCCGGTGAGAGCCCGTAGCCGAACTCGAAGCGATTGGGCACCAGGTAATCGACCTGGGACGCTCCCATCTGCCGCAGCGCGCCCACGCCCAGGGCACAGCTCGTGGCGCCGTCGGCGTCGAAATCCCCGACGAACATGATCCGGGCGCCGGCCACGACGGCCTCCTCCAGAATGTCCAGGGCCTCGGACAAACCGGACAGTCCCTCGGGGCGGATGAGATGCGCCAGCCGGTAGTCGAGATCGGCGTCGCCGCTGACTTGCCGCGCCGCATAAACGCGCGCCAGCCACTCCGGGAGGCCCGACGGGCCGGTGCCGCCGACCTGCCGGCGTCGCAGCTCCACGTCCGTAGAGTGACCGCGGCTTACCACGGGCGCCACCAGGGCCTCGTCCCGCCACTGTCGATGCGCAGCTCGCCGTAGCCCGGTTCGATGAGGGTGAGCTGGTTCACCGTCCCCCGGCGCAACATTGCCTCGAGCGATCCCCAGTGATGCGCCGCGAACACCGGCGGGCTCGCCTTCTCCACGCCCGGCGACCACACCCACAAGGCGCGCTGGGGCGGGCTCTCGCCGTCCGGCACTTGCACGTCGAAAGACGGCTCCGTCATCTGTCGAGTATCGATGCCGGCCCGCCGGCCGATCCCGAGGGCCACGGGGTCGTTGCTGACCACGCGATTCCAGCGCGATATCGTGACATCCGGAAGCCGCCCTCCTCCCCAGAACCAGAGGCTGTTCAGGGCTGGGCTGCCCGCCGCCTCCCGCTCGCAATTGACCTCGCTGTCGAAGAGCAGCATCTGCACTTCATTCAGGATCCTGTGCCACTCCATGGCATCCGGGCCGCTGGGCAGATGATCGTTGATGTTCTCCCCGAGCACGTCCCGCAAGGCGGAGGTCTCGAGCTGCGGGTCTGCGTCCACCATGACGAACCACATGCCATCGGCCGTCCGCTCCACGCGCCAGTCGGGAAAGTGCTCCTGCAGGCGGGCGACAAGGACCCGGGACTCGGCTTCGGTCGGCTCGAACTCCCGTCCGGCCATCAGGATGAGCTGCTCCCTGCGGGCATGGAGGTAAACCGGATAGGCGAACAGGCAATAGCCGCGCGGCTCGCGCCCGGTCGCCCCGAGATAGTGCAGAGGCGCCGGCGCCGGAAGCGTGCCTTCGATACCGAAGGCGCGGGCGAGCAAGGCGTCCCCGTCGAGATCGACGAGATCCAGGAATCGGCCGCGCTTCTTCCAGTGCGCCGGCAGCGGGGATTCCCTGACGACCCCGGGCGCCAGGACCCCGATTTCGGAGCCCGTGGACATCAGCGCTGCAGGGTGGCCCGAATATTGACCTTGCCCTCGGCCGAACGGTCGATGTTGACCTCGACCACCTCGATCCCCCGGGTCTTCAGGGTCTGCAGCCAGCGCAGCCACACGTCGAAGTCGGCATTGTCCATCCATATGCGGACCTGGTTGTCCTTGTCACCGGGGCTCATGCGCGTGATCGCCTTGCGGATCGCGACCTGGTTGGCGCTGCGCTCGATCATCGTCAACAGAGGCAGGCCCGATTCCGCCGACGTGGCCTTCGCACTGCCGACCAGAGAACGGATCTGGGCGGACTGGGCTTTCATCCAGGCCAGCGTCTGCTCCTTCTCCGGCACCTGGACGCGCAGCCGGTTCAGCTCGTCCTGCCAGGGCCGCCAGGCAAGGCTGTACAGGACGATGACCAGTGCCACGACGGCGCCGGCTGCCAGCAGGTTCCTTTCCCGCGTCGACAGTGATGCCAGGCTGTCGCTCAGAGGATTCATCCGGACACCTTGAGGCCCAGCCTGAACCGGCCGCTGACGCTGTTCTGAAGGGAGCCCGACGACACCAGGTCGACGTTCACGCGGCCGTCGGCGACGAACCGTTGACGAAGCTTGTCAAGGGCGGCGAAATCGCTGGTGCGGCACGTCACGAGCAAAGTGGAGCTTTGGAAAGAGATCTCCTCGACGCTCGCCCGGACGGCGGGCACGGCTTGCGCGACCACTGAAAGCAGAGCGAGGAAACCGCTCCCTCCGACCTGGCCCCTGAGGGCGGCAATCCGCTGCTCCATCTGCACTTTGGGCTTGACCACCCGCGTGATATCGGGAAATGTACCCGTCAGGGTACTCGCGATCTCGCTGTCGAGCTGCCTGTCCCTGCGCGTGAGGGTGACGTAGTCGTATCCGTCCAAGCCGAGACGGACCACGAGAGCCAGTCCGAGCAGCACCGCCGCGACCTTCATCGAGGTGCGCGATACCAGCGCATTGGCGCTGTCCCCGCGATGGGGCAGCAGGTCGACATTCGGGGGTACCTGGTGGCCGTGCCGGACCCAGTCCGTAAAGTGTCGACCGATGCGCCACTCGCTCACCATCAGCCCGCCCCGCTCCACCAGCCGGCGCGCGTGCTCCGCGCTGTTGACGGCGATCGGAATGCCCCGGTCCGCGGTTTCCTCCCACCACAGATCCAGGTCCTGCTCGTCGATGACCAGGCCGTCCAGGTTACCGGTGCGGATGATCAGCCTGCCCTCACCGTCCGCGGCAATGGTGCAGCGTCCCTCCGTGTGCCGCGGCAGCAGCAGGTATTCCGGGACCAGGGCGTCAGCGTGCCCGGGGAAGCCTTCGAGCTCCCGGCGCCAGCTTTCGATCGCCTCGCGCGACGTGACCGCGACTTTCGACTCACCGCCGCGGCCCCACAGGATCAGCCTGAAATCCAGATCCTCCAGACTGCTCGCCACCGTTTCCTCCAACATATACGGAACCGCCGCGACGGCCTTCGCCCGGCTCCTCGCCGGAATCCGCAGAGATCGAATGGTGACCAGCTCACCGGGCACGACCCCGACCCGGCGGGTGATGCGCCGATGCCGCATGGGAATGTGATCCAGGGATTCCGCGATGCCGTCCTCCAGGACCCGGTTCCGGCGGTCCACGATCACCCAGCGGTAGGGTGCGCGCACGGAGAAATAGAGGATCACGATACCCCTCGGCGTCTGCGGATGACGACAGCCTGCCGCGTATCGGGGGAGCGCTCGATCGTGCTGTAGAGGACGGTCGCGTAACGTCCGTAGTTCACCCGGCTGTACACTTGGAAATACTCGCTGCTCACGGAAACCAACGGTTGAACTTGGTCGCTCATGCCGGCCAGCTCGGTGCGCGCCAGAAACGCGTCGACACTCTGATAACCCTTGTCGCCGCGCCCGCTGACCAGCGAAGCCGCACTGGCCTCGCCCAGTATGTTCTTTGTCAGGATACGAAGCAATTGGGCGGGGGCCGTGTTGACGTTGATGCGTACCCCGGTCCGGGGCAGCGCCGTCACGAAAGGCGCGAGGATCCGGATGGTCTTCGGGGTCATGCCCTGCACCCAGGCCAGCTCACCGACGCCCGCCATCAGTCTGTTGGCGGCGCGATAGGGCGGATTCTTCAGCAGGTATTCGGGATCCTCCGCGCCGTCGTGGCCGCTCTCGTTGATATCCGCGTCGACCCAATCGACGACGGCATCCGCGAGTCCGGGGTCCAGGTTCAACAGGCTCAGCAGGCGCTGAAACGCGGGGTACCACACTTTATCCTTGCCCACCGCGAGATTGTTCAGGTTGAAGCGGCCCTGCAGGTCGAGGATCTCGGTGTGAAGCTTCGCGCTGTCGGTCGACGCGAGCGCCGGTGCCTTGGTATTCCAGTCCTCACCCAGATAGTCCGTGTGGCTGCTCGAGACATCCTTCTCGAGCGTCTTCTGCGCCCACTGCTCGGCGTAGACGGCGACGTCGAAGCCCTGCTCCGAGTCCTGCTGGTTGGAAACGCGCCGGATGGACAGGTTCTCGTCCTCCACCAGATAGACCACCAGCGTGGTCAGCAGGGCCATGATGAACATCACGGTAATCAAGGCTACGCCCCGGGCGCGGCGGCGGGGTAGCGTGCGGATCATCCTCCCCTCACCTCGAATACTCTCTGGTAGACGAACTTGCCGGCCAGCAGGATGCTGACCTCGACCCCGACGGGAAGCTTGGAGTCGCTCGTCCATTCGTGGCTGGTCTCGAGCTTTTGATCGGCGTCGAAGCTGAAGAACGTGAAAGTGACATCCTGGACGTTCCCGAGCAGCGGCCGCCTGTATTCGGGGCTGTTCACGTCGCGGTCCAGCACTCGCCAGGTCACCCGGGACAGCTCACCGTCATTGAGTCGCCATGCCACGCGAGTGAGCACGGGAATACCGATGCCCTCCGCCGCCGGCTCGATGGTGGTCAGCCGCAGGCGCTCGCCGTCGGCGAGACCCTGGCCGGGTGCCGCAATAAACGCCGGCTCCACGTCACCATACCCGTTGCGGACCGTCCGGTTCACGGCGTAGCGCAGGTCCTGCTCGAGCAGAACGAAGGTGGTTTGAAGGTTCTTGGCCTGTGCGTTCTTCTCGTCGATGTGGGCCTTGGCGGCGAGAAAGTTGTCCAGGGCGGCGTAACTGATCGCCGCGATCACCGCGAAGATGGCGATCGCGATGACCATCTCCAACAAGGTGAAACCGCGCCTGCGGCCATGCGTGGCGACGTTTACGCGTGAGCGCGACAGGGCGGCCGGGGCCGTCATTGGGTCCCGCCGCTCGTTTGGCTGGTCTGCTGGCTGGTGCCGGCGACCGGCGGGTTTCGGCTCGTGTTCTGGTTGGC
This sequence comes from Arenicellales bacterium, assembly GCA_049583715.1. Classification (GTDB taxonomy): domain Bacteria; phylum Pseudomonadota; class Gammaproteobacteria; order Arenicellales; family JAANXG01; genus JAANXG01. Next base: position 48,476 of record JBAUWJ010000041.1, read on the forward strand.
GTTCCGGGTTCCGCCGCTGCCCGTCCCCTCTCGAGACGGGGCCGGGGGCTCGTACTTGGCGACGTAGCCGAAGACCTCGTACTCGCGGTTCCGGAGCCGGGCATCGGTGTACACGCTGATGTCGACCCGTCGAAGGTCGTCCTCCTCGGCCTTGCTGACTGTCTGGGAGAGATACCAGGTCCGTCCGCCCATGGTGCTGGTGCTGCCGCTGGTGCCCGGCGCGGGCCAGGCACGCGTAATCCTGAGCTCGGCCAGTCGATTGGCCGCCACCCACACGGCGAGCATTCGCGAGCGGGTTTCGTCGGCCACGGTCGCCGCACTCCCGGTCGCCTTGGCGACCGCCGCGATGCCGAGGGCCGCGATTGCCAGGGCAATGACGATCTCGAGCAGCGTGAAGCCGTTGCTCGATGGGCTAGGTCTTGCTCGCTTCACTCTTGACGATCACGTTCTGGCTGTCGTCGACGCTCACCTCGTAGATGAGGGACTTTCCCCGGATCGTGAGGATGAAGGGGGTTATCTCTCCGAGGCCTTCGATGACCAGCAAGCCGCTGCGCGCACTGCCGGCGTCGCTGCTGCTGTTGTCGCCGGTACCGGTATGGTCATTGGAGTTGGAACCGGGGCCGTTGAGGGTCTCGAACGAGATACCCAGGTCCTCGGGAAACCGGCGCTGGCGGAATATGTCGTCATTCGTGACTTCCGTCCACTCCTTGCCGTGCTGCAGGAAGGTGTAGGTCCGGCCGTTCGGGTCCACCTGGACCGCGTAGGGACGGCCTGACAGGATGCTTTCGTCCCGAGCCTGCTCGATGAGGCTGGCGAAGCGCCGGGCCTCCAGCTTGGCGACCCCGTCCGTGTCGCGCTGGAGGTTCAATACGACAAAGGTCACGCTGATGGCGATCAGGGCCATGACCACCATGATCTCGAGAAGCGTGAAGCCCGACTGCCGGAAGGCGGCACTGCTTCCGGGCGTATCCCTCTCGGCGCAGCCGGCGCCACCCTTGCCGTGAGCCTCAGCCTGGCCCTTTCCCGCCGGTGGGAGAGGAAATCCTCCATCCGGATACTGCGGCACGTGAGACGTCGCGTCCGGTTCCTCCGCGAGGAGAGGTGCGAACGGTGAGCATGATCTGTGAAAGAGGGAACGCATGCCTTCAGCCGGAGCTGGTATTCGTATCCCAGTTGCCGATGTCCGCCGCGGTGTTCTGGCCGCCGGGCTTGCCGTCCGATCCATAGGACCAGATATCGAAGTCTCCGTGTTGACCGGGGCTCAGGTACTGGTAATCGTTGCCCCAGGGGTCCTTGGGCAGGCGCTCGATATAACCGCCCTGCTTCCAGTTGTTGGCAGGTGGGTCGCCGGATGGTTTGTGCAGCAAGGCGTCCAGCCCCTGCTGTGTGCTGGGGTAGTTGAAGTTGTCGAGCTTGTACAGCTTCACGGCGCTCGACAGCGCCTGTATGTCCGCCTTGGCTTTCTCGACCTGAGCCTGCTCCTGTCGTCCCAGGACCCGGGGCAGGATCAGCGTGGCGAGCAGGCCGATGATCGCCACGACCACCATCATCTCGATCAGGGTAAACCCTCTTTGACGCTTCAACTCATCACCTCATCCAATCAGTTGATTCAAATCGAATATAGGCAGAAGGATCGCCAGAACGATCATCAGCACCACCGCGCCCATGAACAGAATCATGAACGGCTCGAACAGGCTCACCAGCACCGTGACCCTGGCTTCCAGCTCCCGCTCCAGCACGGTGGCTGCTTTCTCCAGCATCTCCCCCAGTTGTCCGCTGGCTTCACCGCTCGCCACCATCTGTATCAGCAGTGGCGGAAAGTTTCCACGCCGTGCCAGCGCACGGTTGATGCTGACGCCTTCGGCCACTTCCCCGGCAGCCTCGCTCAGGTTCGCCTTCAGCACGACGTTCGACAGCACCCCTTCCGCAGCCCGCATCGACGTCAGCAGGGGCACGCCGCTGTTCACCATGATGGACAGAGTCCGCGCCATCCGGGCGGTGTTCAAGCCCCTGGACAGGCGGCGCACGCCGGGAAATCCGAGTATGAGCTTGTGGAGGCGGAACCTGGGTTTCTCCAGGCGAAACAACAGGACAAAGGCGAGCGCGCACAGCGACAGGGCTCCCAGGATCCATAACCCGTATTGCTGCAGGAAATCCCCGATGGCGATCAGGATCCGGGTGAGGAGCGGGAGCTGTTGACCGGAGCTCTGGAACACCTGCACCACCTTGGGGACGACGTAGCTCAGCAGACCCGCCACGATGAGTATGGACACGATGGTGAGGATGACCGGATAGATGAGGGCGATGGACACCCGTTGCTTGAGCGTCTGCCGGCCCTCCACGAAGTCCGCCAGCCTGTCCAGCACCAGCGCCAGGCTGCCGGACTGCTCGCCGGCTGCCACCGCGGCCTTGTAGATCTCGGGAAACGAGCGCGGGTAGCTCTCGATGGCGTCCGCCAGGGACCGCCCTTCCACGACCTGTGCCCGGATGCCGCTCAGCACGGACTTGACCTGGTGCCCCTCGGCCTGGTTCACCAGCGCCGTGAGGGTCTCTTCAATGGTCAGGCCTGAGGCCAGCAAGGTGGCGAACTGGCGGGTAATCACCGCCAGCTCGTTGGTGGCGATGCGGGCGCGTCGCTTGGATCCCGGGGCCCCCTGGCCGCCCGCCGGCGACCGGTCTTCCTGAACACCGACGACCGCCAGGGGGACCAGCCCCTGCTCCCGCAGGAGCTGGCGCACGTGGCGCGCGGAATCTCCCTGCGAAATGCCCTTTCTGGTCCGGCCTTTCGGATCCAGCGCCTGGTACTCGAACGCACCCATCGCGACGCTCAGGCTTCCATGGTGACACGCAGCACTTCTTCCAGACTCGTTTCTCCCGTCAGCGCCTTCTGAAAACCGTTGTGAGCCACACTTTCGCTCCTGCTCCGTGCGTGTTTCAACATCTCTCCCTCGGAGCGCTCGTCGTGAATCATGGTCCTAAGGGTGTCGTCGACGGCAATCAGCTCGTAGATGCCGGTCCGCCCGCGGTAGCCGGTGTAGTCGCACAGGGGACATCCACCGGGCTGGAACAGCCTCACGGAATCGTCGGGACCGAGCTTCAGCAGCTCACGCTCGCGCTGGTCCGGCTCGTGCTCCCGGCGACAGGATGGACACAGCTTGCGTACGAGTCTCTGGGCCAGCATGCCGGCGAGACTGGAGGCGATCAGGAAGGACTCGACCCCCATGTCCACGAGTCGGGTGACCGCGCCGATCGCGGTATTGGTATGCAAAGTGGACAGGACCAGGTGCCCCGTGAGGCTCGCCTGGACGGCGATCTGGGCCGTCTCGAGATCCCGGATCTCGCCCACGAGCACAACGTCCGGGTCCTGGCGCAGGATAGACCTCAGTCCGCGCGCGAAAGTCAGGCCGGCGCGCAGGTTCACCTGTGTCTGTCCGATGCCACCGACATCGTATTCGATGGGATCTTCGACGGTCAGTATGTTCAGGCGCTTCCTGTCCAGTCGCAGCAGGCCCGAGTAGAGCGTAGTGGTCTTGCCGGAGCCCGTCGGCCCCGTGACCAGCACGATCCCGTGGGGCTGGTGGATCAGGCGGTCGAACTTTTCTTTCACTTGTGCGGACATACCGAGCGACTCGATGTCGAGGCGTGAGGCTTCCTTCTCCAGCAGCCGCAGCACGACCCGCTCGCCATGCTGGGTGGGCAGGGTCGACACGCGCACGTCGACGGCCCGGTCCGCCACCCGGAGCGAGATGCGCCCGTCCTGCGGCAGGCGCTTCTCGGCGATGTCCAGCTTGGACATGACCTTGAGCCTGGATACCAGCGCCCCGTGGATGGCGCGCTGCGGCTCCACGACGTCACGCAGCAATCCGTCGATGCGAAAGCGCACGATGGACCGGTCCTCGAAGGCCTCCAGGTGAATGTCCGACGCATTCTCGCGGATGGCCTGGCTGAGCAGCGCGTTGATGAGGCGGATGATGGGCGCGTCGTCCGCGGCTTCGAGCAGGTCCGTGGTCTGCGGAATCTCGTGCGCCAGCCGCTCCAGGTCCAGCTCGCCCCCGAGGTCGTCCACCACCTGCGTCGCCTCGGAGTCCCCTTTCTCGTAGGCCTGGCGCAGCGCACGGTCGAAGGTGGGCTGGTCCACGGTGTGAAACATCACTGCACCGCCGCCGAGCTGGCGCCTGATCTCGGTGACCAGTGCGAGACCCGGCCGCCGGGTGCAGATGGCGTGATGCTCCTGCTCGTTGCCGTTGACCAGAAGCAGCCCGTGCCGCTTGGCGAACGCATAGGGCAGCTCGCTCGCGCAGGACTCGTCCAGTGCCTCCAGCCAGCGGCGGCCCTCCTCCTGCACTTCGGAAAGCTCCGGGGTGGCGGCCATGTTCAAGGCAGCATCCGGGGTCCTTCCGGAACGATCTTGGGCTCGAGGTTGACGTCGGGATTCTTCCAATCCTTGATCTCCGGCATCACCGGCGGTTTCTGGCGGTGAATGAGATACCTCGTGCCGGGCTGGCTGCCCTTGGACAGCTCGCGCATGTAGTTGTACTTCCTGCGCGTGGACTCGGCCAGGCTGGCGGCGTCGTCGACGATCTTGGGACGCAGGAACACCATCAGATTGGTCTTGACCGCGGTCTTCTTGCGGCGCTTGAAAAGCTCGCCGATGATCGGGATGCGCCCGAGCACGGGCACCCATTCCACGGAGTCGAGCACGTCGTTCCGGATCAGGCCGCCGATGACCACGATCTGGCCGCTGTCCACCTCCACTGTAGCATGGATGCGTCGCGTGTCGGTCACCAGGTCGGCCGCGCCCTGCACCGTCGTCGGGCTGATGTCCGAAATCTCCTGCTCGATCTTCATCGTGATGGTGTTGCCGGCGTTGATCTGCGGCGTGACCTTCAAGGTCAGGCCGACGTCCTTGCGCTCGATGGTCTGAAACGGGAGGACGTTCGAAGTGTTGGTCCCGGTGGTTCCCGTGGTGGTCCCGGTCGTCGTGGCATTGGCGACGGAGGTCGTGAACTCGCCGGTCACGAAGGGGACTTCCTGGCCGACGACGATCTCCGCCTCCTCGTTGTCGAGTGTCAACAGGTTCGGCGTCGACAGGATGTTGGTGTGCGAGTCGGAGCGCAGCGCCTTCAGGATGACCTGCAGATCGGGCACGACGGCGCCTTCCGGGTTGACGATGAACTTGTTGATGAAGCCCAGCGACAGGCCTCCGGTGATGCTGGAGAAGCTGGTGCTGCCCGTGCCTTCGCCGCCGGCCGTGATATCGTTGGTGTTGGCCTGCCATTGGATGCCGAGGTCCGCGGCCTTGTTGAACGAGACTTCCGCAATAATGGCCTCTACGAACACCTGCCTGCGTTTGACATCGAGCCGTTTGACGACCGCCTGAATGCTCTGGAAATCCTTCGGCCGCGCATAGACGACCAGCGCATTGGAACCCTTGTCGGCCTGAACGGTGATCTTCTGTTGGGCGGCGGCCTTGCCGCCTTCGCTCTGGACAAGGTTCTCGCTGACGTGGTTGAGAATGTCGACCAGGTCGGAGGCCTTGGCGTATTTGAGGAACATGACGTGGATGTCGCGCTGGGTCGGACGCTCGATATCCAACTGGTCCACGACGGCCTGGAGCAGGCGGTATTCGCTGTCCGGGGCGTTGATGATCAGCGAATTCGTGGCGTCGTCCGCCTGGACGGTGACCTGCTTGACGCCCTTGGCCGAGCTCTCCCGGGTATCGAAGTTGCTGGCAAGCTGCGACAGGACGGGCGCCAGCTCCGTGGCCCTCGCGTGCTTGAGGTACACCACCCGGACGTTTGACCGCCGGTCCGGCACGTCGATCCGCGAGATGATATCCAGAATCCGCCGTACGTTGGCGCGGGTATCGGTGAATACCAGGGTGTTGGAGGGGGCGTGGGCGGCGAAGTGGCTGGTGGGTGGCAGCAACGGCCGCAGCACCGGCACGAGGTCCTGAACCGACGCGTATTTGAGCTTGTAAACCTGGGTGATCTGAGTATCACCGCCCGTCTTGGGCTCACCGAACACCGTGGGGGTGGCCTCTTCCTTGACGATATTGTTGGGCACGATCTTGATGACGTCGCCTGAAGGCACCGCCGAGAAGTTGTGGACCTCGAGCACGGACAGGAACACCTGGTAGATCTGGTCCGCGTCGAGCGGCGTGCCCGAGACCAGAGTTACCTGGCCCTTGACCCGGGGATCGACGATGAAGTTCTTGCCCGTCACCTCGGAGACCGTATTGATCAACGCCCGGATGTCCACGTCCTGGAAGTTGAGCGTGATCTGATCCGAGGACTTGGTCTTTTGGGCGCCGCCGCCCCCGGTGTTCTGAGGCTGGCCGATGGCCGCGTGTCCCAGCAACGCAGCAGCCGCGCACGACACCAGCAGCCGTTTCAGGACACGTTTCAATTCAGGCGGGCCTCGTCCCCCTGCGCCACGAACCAGCGGTACGTATCGCGCAAACCGGTGGCCAAGTCAATCCTGGGTGACCAGCCCAGGGATGTCAGGCGTCCGCTGTCCAGCAGCTTGCGCGGCGTTCCATCGGGCATGCTGGTGTCGAGCTCGAAGCTTCCCTCGTAGCCGATAACGGCGGCGATGGTCTTCGCCAGCTCCAGGATGCTCACCTCGGTGCCGGAGCCTACGTTGATCATGCTGTACTGCGGATCCCGCTCCATGAGAAACACACAGGCGTCGGCGAGGTCATCGACATGCAGGAACTCGCGCATCGGGGAACCGCTTCCCCACAATGTCACACTCGATTCACCTTTTTCCCTGGCCGTGTGGATCTTGCGGATCAATGCGGGTACGACATGCGAGGTGGACAGCTCGAAGTTGTCACCGGGCCCATAAAGGTTCGTGGGCATGAGGCTCAGGTAGCGCGTGACATACTGGCGGTTGTAAGCCTCGCACATCTTCAGACCGGCAATTTTCGCCACTGCGTAAGGCTCGTTCGTGGGCTCGAGCGGACTCGACATCAGATGTTCCTCCCGCATGGGCTGCGGGCACTCGCGCGGGTAGATGCAGGAGCTGCCGAGGAAAATCAATCGTGTCACGCCATTTCGATGGGCGGCATCGATGACGTTCGTCTGGACCAGCAGATTGTCGCGGATGAACTCTCCACCGCGGCTGTTGTTGGCGTGGATCCCCCCGACCCGGGCGGCCGCGAGCACCACGCAGTCGATCGGCTCGGAGGCGAAAAACGCTTCAACGTCCGCCTGGCGGCACAGGTCGAGCTCCTCGTGGGTGCGTACCAGCAGGTTGAGATAGCCTCCCGCCTGCAGGCGGCGCACTATCGCCGACCCCACCAGCCCCCGGTGACCGGCGACGAAGATGCGCTGATGCTTGTCTATGATACCCAAATGGCTCTCCGGGCCTAGTCATGATCTTGAAAAGGGGCTCCTCCCCTTTTCTTCAACGCGCCAAGTCCGGTACATGTCCGGACCCGGCTACGCCAGGTCAAGCACTCATCGTGCTCGATTTGCGGCGGGACATCCCTGTCCCGCACTGGCAGGCTGTTCTGCAACAGCCCGCTATAAGCTCTCCAAAATGATACGCTTGATCGCGTCCCGGTCGGCTTCGACCGTCAGTGGCTTCTCGCTCTGCTCGATCGCGATATCGGGGTCCTTCAGTCCGTGGCCGGTCAGCGTGCACACCACCAGGCTGCCGTCCCCGATTGTTCCCGCTTTGAGATCCTCCATCAAGCCCGCCACCGAAGCCGCCGAAGCCGGCTCGCAGAACACGCCCTCATGATCGGCCAGAATCTTCTGGGCCTTTAGTATCTGCTCGTCGCTGACGGCCGCGAAGCGGCCTCCCGACTCCTTCACTGCCGCCTCGGCCTGGTTCCAGGATTGCGGCCGTCCGATGCGGATCGCGGTGGCGACCGTCTCCGGCTCCTCCACGGGAGCGCCCCGCACCAGCGGCGCCGCACCGGCTGCCTGATAGCCCAGCATCACCGGCCGGCGGTCCGTCACCGGGGGCTGCCGGAACCGGCAGTTGCCGTCACAGAAGGTACAGGCGCTCGTTTCGTAGATGCCGGCATACTCGCTGTAGCCGGTCCAGTGGGCCGAAATGTTGCCCGCGTTGCCCACGGGCAGGCAGTGGTAGTCGGGTGCGCGGCCGAGGGCGTCGACGATCTCGAAGGCGATGGTTTTCTGCCCCTGCAGCCGGTAGGGGTTCACGGAGTTGACCAGGGTGACGGGGGCATCCGTGGCGAGCTGCTTGACCAGTGTCATGCCCTGGTCGAAATTGCCCTTGATCTGAATGACCCTGGCGCCGTGCATCATCGCCTGGGCGAGCTTGCCGAGAGCGATCTTGCCCTCCGGAATCAGCACGAAGGAGCGCATCCCCGCCCGGCTGGCATAAGCAGCCGCCGAGGCCGAGGTGTTGCCGGTGGAGGCGCAGATCACGGCGTGACTGCCCTCCTCCCGGGCCTGGGTGACGGCCATGGTCATCCCACGGTCCTTGAAGGAGCCGGTGGGGTTCAAGCCCTCGAACTTGGCGTAGACCCGGACGTCGCGGCCCGCGAGGCGCGGTATGCGCTCGAGCTCTATCAGAGGTGTGTTGCCTTCGCCGATGGTCACCGGAATCGTCTCCGGCGCGATGGGCAGTCGGCTGCGGTACTGATTGATCAGCCCTTCGTATCGCCGCGCGGGATGGACGCTCATCGCGGGTCTTCCTCCAGGTATTCGACGCGAATGCGCTTGACCTTGCCCTGGATCGTGTCCAGTTTCTCGACCGCCTCCACGGCTGCGTTCAACTTGCCCTCCTGTGTCTTCTGGGTGAGGATGATGATGCGGGCCGTCTTATCCCGGTGAGAGGGTTCCTTCTGCAGGATCGCCTCGATACTGATCTCGAGGTCCCCGAGGATGCGGGTGACATCGGCAAGCACGCCCGGCTTGTCCAGGGCGACCATGGAGACGTAGTACGCGCTGTAGAACTCCCGCGGTCCGACGACAGGGGTATCGGCGAGCGCGTTGGCCTGGAATGCCAGGTGCGGCACGCGATTGTTGGGGTCGGTCGTCAGGACGCGCACCACATCCACCAGATCAGCCACTACCGCGGAGGCCGTGGGCTCGGCGCCGGCGCCGGCGCCGTAGTGCAGCGTGGGACCGACCGCGTCGCCGTACATCCAGATCGCGTTCATCACCCCGTCGACGTTGGCCAGAAGCTGGCGCCGCGGGATCAACGTCGGGTGCACGCGCAGCTCGATCTCCTCGCCTTCGCGCCGGGCGACGCCCAGATGCTTGATCTCGTAGCCCAGCTCCCCCGCCATGCGGATGTCCGAGACGCTGATGTCCCGGATGCCTTCGGTGTAGACCTTGTCGAACTGCAGGGGGATGCCAAAAGCGATAGAGGCCAGGATCGTCAGCTTGTGGGCGGCATCGATGCCTTCGATGTCGAAGGTCGGATCCGCTTCGGCGTATCCGAGGGTCTGGGCTTCACGCAGTGCCTCCTCGAAATCCCGGGCCTCATCGCGCATGCGGGTCAGGATGAAGTTCGTGGTGCCGTTGATGATCCCCGCCAGCCACTCTATGCGGTTGCCCGCCATGCCCTCCCGGATCGCCTTGATAATGGAGATACCACCCGCCACGGCCGCCTCGAATGCCACCGTCACGCCCTGTTCCTGGGCGGCAGCGAAGATTTCGTTTCCGTGGATGGCTATCAAGGCCTTGTTGGCCGTCACGACGTGCTTGCGATTGAAGATTGCCCGCAGCACCAGGTCCCTCGCCAGGGTTACGCCGCCGATCAGCTCCACCACGACGTCGATGTCGGGATGGTCCACGACGGCGTAAGGGTCCTGCACGAGCTGAAACTCGTCCAGCTCGCAGATCCTCCCTTTGCCGAGGTCGCGGGTCGAGGCCATGACGACCCGCAACGGCCGTCCCGCGCGGCGCTCGATCTCTTTGCGATTGCGGCGCAGGACGTTGACCGTGCCGCCCCCAACCGTGCCGAGGCCCAGCAGTCCGACTTTGACCGCTTCCATCAAAGCGACGGCCCGACCACCGCCGGGATCCCGTTCCGGGTCTGGGACTGTATGCGAGATTGCATGCTGTTATCTGCAGTAGATTATAAGAAATATATCTGAAACTATTGTTTTTAAAAGATTTTCTATCAGATGCTCGTAGCGACGTCAAGGCCGCATTGAAACGATCCCCCGGCCGGGGCCATACTGCCCGGGCATTCAGCTCGACCCAGCATGTACCATGAAACTGCACCTGCACGACTTCGGGGAGCGCAACGTCATCCGGCGTTGCGAAGATGGAACGATCACGATCAACGAACAAACCTACAGCCGAAGTGTCATCGTGATGCCGCAGGACATCGTAGACTGGCGTCCCGGGAAGATCGCAGAGCTCACCGCGGACGACCTTCATAGTGTAGCGCAGCTTGGCGTGGAGTTGGTGATCGTAGGCACCGGCAGCCGGCAGGTGTTTCCCTCCGCCCGGGTCCTCGCTCCCCTGGTGCAGGCCTCGCTGGGGTTCGAGGTCATGGACTCGGCTGCGGCCGCCCGGACTTACAACATCCTGGCCTCCGAGGGCCGAAACGTCGCCGCCGCCATTCTGCTGGAGTAGGACGCCCGCCTCCGTGCCTGCTTTGCATGGGGGCGACCTCACGCCAAAGGCCTTCCCGGGAGAGCGGCCGCCTGCGCGGTGTAGCGGGCGAGCCCCATCGGGGCAGGTGGCGAAGAGACTCTGGACGGCGCGGTACCCGATGGCGACCTCCCTGTCGTCGAAGTCACACCTAAGGAAGCTCTGATCAATCGCTTACGCTGTCATTGCGAGCGCAGCGAAGCAATCCAGGATGCCTGCTATTCCCCGCTTTCTGGATTGCTTCGTCGCGTCGCTCCTCGCAATGACAGCAGTAATCAGAGCTTCCCTAAATCATTCCGGTGGCGCTTATCCGAGCAGGAGGTTGTCTAGGGAGAAGCCCTGTTTCTCGAGAATCCTGCGCAGTTTGCCAAGGGCCTCAACCTGGATCTGGCGGACTCGCTCGCGAGTGACCCCGACATCCAGACCCACCTGCTCCAGGGTCGAGGCCTCGCGCCCGGACAGGCCGAATCGCCGCTCGACCACCTCCCGTTGCTTGTCGGGTAAGGTCTGCAGCCACTCGGCAATGTGCAGGTGTACCTCCTCGCCCTGCAGAAGGTCGGCCGGGTCCGAGGCCCTGTCATCCGGAATCGCGTCCAGCAGGGTTCGTTCCTGGTCCGATTCGAAAGGCGCATCCACGGAAGCGATCTTCTCGTCCAGCCCCAGCATCCGCTTCACGTCCTCGATCGGGGCGTCCAGCTTGCCGGCGATCTCCTCGGCGCTCGGCTCATGATCGAGCTGCTGCGCAAGCACCCGTGCCGCGCGTTGGTAGACGTTGATTTCCTTGAGAATATGGACCGGCAGGCGAATGGTCCGCGTCTGGTTCATGATCGCCCTTTCGATGGTCTGCCGGATCCACCAGGTGGCATACGTTGAGAATCGGAATCCCCTCTCCGGATCGAATTTCTCCACCGCCCTGATGAGTCCGAGATTGCCTTCCTCGATCACGTCCAGAAATGCCAGACCACGATTAATGTAGCGGCGGGCGATCTTCACCACCAGTCTGAGATTGCTCTCGATCATGCGGCGGCGGGCGTTCTCGTCGCCTCGTTGCACCAGTCGACCGAGCTCCACCTCTTCCCGCGCGGTCAACAGCGGCGAGAATCCAATTTCGCGCAGATAGATCTGGGTCGCGTCGGCCTGCGCCCGGGCCGACTCGTTCAGCTTCGCTTCCGATGTTGCGTCTCGTTTCGCTTCCTGGGACGCGTAGGTATCCGAGTCTGACTTCACCTCCATCCTCCCCGCCGCCCTTTCACGGCTCAGCTCTTGGGTAGATATTGCAGGGGATCCACGGCCACCCCCTCCTTCCTGATCTCGAAATGCAACTTCACCCGATTCGTTCCAGTGGAGCCCATTTCCGCGATCGGCTGGCCGCGCCCGACCGAATCGCCTTCCCGTACCAGTATTTTTCTGTTGTGGGCGTAAGCACTTAGGAACGTGTCATTATGTTTTACTATAATAAGTTCACCGTAGCCTCTAAGTCCATCCCCAGCGTAGACAACCCGACCATCGGCCGCGGATTTCACCGTTTCACCCGATTTCCCGGCAATATCGATGCCCGGATTGGCGCTCGATCGCGAAAATTCGCGAATAATCGGTCCCCTCACCGGCCAGGCCCACTCCGGTTGGCCCATCTCCCCCGACCTCGTATCCGGCGCCGCGGCGCGCTTCGAGGGTTCCGGGACCGCTGGCTTCCCGTGCCCGGTTCCGGAGCCCTTGCGCGGGCGCAGGCGCAGCGTCTCGCCGGGCCGGATCACGTAAGGTGGTGAAATGTCGTTCCAGGCAGCCAGCGCGCGGTAGTCGACACCGGCGTCCCAGGCAATGCTGTACAGGGTGTCGCCCTGCTGCACGACGTGGGTGAGTGCCGGGGTGCGGGTCGTGCTGGGGGTGGGCTCGAGCACCGGCGCCCCGTATCCCCCGAAGCAGCCGGAAAGCGCCGCGGACAGGGCCGCCGCCGCAATGGTCTTCAGCGCGTCTTCAACGCGCGCGGCGGTGCGACGACGTGCGCCGCCGACCGGCCTGTGGCATGGATGGGTTATTCCGAGGAAGCCGCGAATGGTTCTCCACCCAAATGATTCAATCCGGCGATCGGTGGGCTTTCTGCTGCCGGCTCGGCGCGAACCGGGTCCACGCCCACCGGCAACGATGGGACGACCGTCATTCCGTCCCCGTGATGGTGGGGACGAAATTGACGTGCTCGATGACTTTCTGCGTATTGTCCTCGTCCTGTTTCTCGATGAACATGAGGCGTTGAAATCCCCGGCCCCCGATGGGGGCGATCAGGCGGCCGCCGGTCTTGAGTTGATCCAGAAGAGCCTGGGGAAGTGTTTCGGGGGCGGCAGCCATGAGTATCGCGTCATAGGGTGCCTCGTCCGCCCACCCTCGAAGCCCGTCTCCGTATACCGGTCCGACATTGCGGTAGCCGAGCTCGAACAACAAGTCCCGGGATTTTCTGAACAAGTCCTTGATCCTCTCGACGGTAACCACCCGGGTGAAGAGCTGGGACAGGATCGCGGCCTGGTACCCGCAGCCGGTTCCGATCTCCAGGACCTTGCCGGGCTGCTCGATGCCTTCCACGAGGCTCTGGCTCATCAACGCCACGATGAACGGCTGGGAGATGGTTTGCCCGTATCCAATCGGCAAGGCGACGTCTTCGTAAGCTCTGCTGGCCAGCGCCTCGTCGACGAAAAGGTGCCTCGGCGTGTGCCGCATGGCGTCCAGAACCCGCGGCTCCCGGATCGCGGATTCCATCAGGCGCCGCAGCAGCCGGTCCCGGGTTCGGGCCGAGGTCATGCCTATGCCTTTTCGATCCCTGGGGTTCAATATCGCAACCGTTCGAGCCAGACTCGAGTCTGATCGATCTCCGCATGTTTGGAAAGATCGGCGGTCAGCGGGGTCACCGACACGAAGTTCTTGCGGACCGCGTCAAAATCGGTGCCCTCCCCCGCGTCCTGCTCGGGTCCCGACGGGCCGACCCAGTAGATCGTCTCGCCGCCGGGATCGGTATCCCGCACGGCGGGCTCGGACTTGTGGCGATTACCCAGGCGGGTGGCCCGGGAACCCTTGACGTCCGACAAAGGCACGTCGGGCACATTGACGTTCAATATGGTTTCGGGCGGAAGTCGCCGCATCTCCTTCACCATCTCCACGACGATGGCTGCGGCGGTTTCGTAGTGCCTCGGCCTGGAGCCCGCCAGTGAGACGGCCATCGCCGGAAATCCCAGCCAGCGACCCTCCATGGCGGCCGCCACCGTGCCCGAGTACAGCACGTCGTCACCGAGGTTCGGGCCTCGATTGATGCCGGAGATCACCATGTCCGGCTCCTCGGGCATCAAACCGGTAATGGCCAGGTGGACGCAGTCCGTCGGTGTGCCGTCCACATAGAGGAAGCCGTTGGGGGCCTGCTGGACGCGAAGAGGGTGCCTCAGCGTCAGGGAATGGCTGGCTCCGCTGCGATTCCGATCCGGCGCCACCACCGTCACCTCGGCAATCGCGCGGACCGCCCGCGCCAGGACTTCCAGTCCGGGCGACAGGTAGCCATCGTCGTTGCTGATCAGGATTCTCAAAGGAAGAAAGGCGAAAGACGCTATTTTCGTTTTTGGGCGGGCGCCAGTTCAAGTTGGAATCACAGTGGCGATCGGTTGGCTCGTGCCCCGCGGCCGACGGCAAGTCCACGCTCAGAAGGTGAGGTCAATATGAAATGGTCGGGGCGAGAGGATTTGAACCTCCGACCACCTGACCCCCAGTCAGGTGCGCTACCAGGCTGCGCCACGCCCCGATCTTGAATCTTCCGGGCTGAACCCGTCGGCCCGAAGGCGCGATTCTAACCGGTAGCGGCGGAAAATTCACCGGTTGCGGGGACAAGGTTCGAAGACGCAGTCGGAATGAATTCCGACCCACAAGGATGTGGGGAGTGTCGGCCGGTGTTTCTGTGGGTGTCGTGCCTGTATGGGCAGTTTGTCGGAATGAATTCCGACCCACAGGGATGATGTGGGGAGTGTCGGGGAGCGTCGGGAACGGAGCCCGGCCGACCCACCGAGGATCTGGATCGGAGCCCCCCTGTGGGTCGGAATTCATTCCGACAGTGGTTCCTTCCCGGCGGCACGCGCCGTTGTCGGACGGAAGCCCGACCTGCAGGGCCTAATCCTGGAGGATGGCGACGATCTCGTCGAGGTCCTTGACCAGCTCGGAGATGATCTCCTTGCGGGGTACCCGCCCCTTGGGGCCCGCGCCATCGCCGCCGTCGCCCTCGGCCTGCTCCAGCTTGTTGCGGGCACCGCTGATCGTGAACCCCTCGACGTAGAGCAGGCTCCGAATGGTGCGGATGAGCTGGACCTCGTGGCGCTGGTAATAGCGGCGGTTGCCCCGCCTCTTGACCGGCTTCAACTGAGGAAATTCCTGCTCCCAGTAGCGCAGGACATGGGGCTTCACGGCGCAGAGCTCGCTGACCTCGCCGATCGTGAAGTACCGCTTGCTGGGGATTGGGGGCAGGGTTGAATTGTCTCCGGGATCCAACATCAGCGGGCCGCCTCACTCGTGCCTGCGGAACGTGTCAAGACATCGGCATGCGCCGATACGCGATCCTTGAGCTTCTGGCTGGCTTTGAACGTGACTACTCTCCGGGCGGAGATTGGAATCTCTTCACCGGTTTTGGGATTCCGTCCGGGGCGCGAATTCTTCTCCCGGACGCCGAAGTTTCCGAAGCCGGACAGCTTCACCGAATCGCCGGCTTCCAACGCTTCCCTGATCTTCTCGAAAAACAGCTCGACGAACTCTTTCGCCTCTCGCTTGTTCAACCCCAGCTCATTGAACAAGGTGTCGGCGAGGTCTGCTTTGGTAACCGCCATGTCGTTCTCGCTTTATGTTCTTAATTTGGCGCCAAAACGCTGTTCCAGAACATCAAGTATTTTCTTGATGATTGCGTCAACCTCCTGATCTTTAAGGGTGCGCGAAGAAGCCTGCAAGGTCAAGCCGATACCGACACTTTTTGTGCTTGATGTTTGTCCCGGAGGTTGATATAGGTCGAAAATCTCCAGATTCGAAAGAATCTCCCCCGCCGAGCCCCGCACTGCCTCCAGAAGCTCCGCTACCGGCCGATCCGGGGCGACCGTCACCGACAGGTCGCGACGAATGGCCGGGAACCGCGATATGCCCCGGTATTCCGGCAAGCGGCGCCGGCTGATGGCCTCATGCTCGAGCTGGAACAGGAACACCGGCGCGGCGATATCGAGCCGTGACTGGCGGGCGGGGTGCAGCCTGCCCAAGAACCCGACTGCGCGCCCGTCCACGTGGATGGCGGCGCCTTGGCCGGGATCCAGCGTGACCCCCGTTGCCGGCTCGAAGCTGAACTCGTCCCGCCGCCCGCTGAGCGACAGCAGGGCCTCGACATCCGACTTCACATCGAAGAAGTCGAGCGGGCGCGTCTCGAGTCCCCATTGCGCGGGCTGGGCCGGGCCCGTGGCCAGCCCACCGACGACGGCAACCTCCTTCGTCCCGGAGCCCTCCACATGGAACACCTTGCCCACCTCGAACAGCCGGATTCGAGCATGCTGGCGGTTCAGGTTACCCACGGCGGCCTGCAGCAACCCGGTCCACAAGCTGTTGCGCATGACGTTCATGGTGTCCGCCAGGGGATTGGCCAGCGCCAATTGACCCTCCTCCGGCGCCAGCTCCGACTGCACCCTGCCGTCCACGAAGCTGTAGGTGATGGCTTCCCGGTAGCCGCGCTCGATCAGCACCTGCCTGATACGCGGCAGCGGCACGTCGCGCTCCGATCCCACCCGGGCGGTGGCCGGCATGGACGGGTGCCTGGTCGGGATGGCGTCGTAGCCCCGAACCCGGGCCAGCTCCTCGATGAGGTCGCACTCGCGTTCGAGGTCGAAGCGGTAAGAAGGCGGCAGGACGCGCCAGCCTGCGGCGGATTCCGTCACCCGGGAGCCGACCCGGCCCAGGATCTGGCGCGCGGTGCGCCTGGGAATCTCCGTGCCGAGCAGCCGGCTCGCACGCCGGCGTCGGACGTGGATGGGCACCCGGACCGGCAGGTACCTTTTCAGGCGTCGGTCGACCAGGGGACCGGCGCGGCCCCCCGCGATGCCGGTGATCAAATACGTGGCGTACTGGCACGCGGCCTCGGGCATCATCGGATCCACGCCGCGCTCGAAGCGAAACGAGGAGTCCGTCTGCATTCCGAATTCACGCGCGCGACCTGCGACGACGGCAGGTCTGAAGTGCGCGGCTTCGAAGACAATAGCCTCGGTCGATTCGGAGATCGAGCTCTCCTCCCCGCCCATGATCCCGGCGAGGCCGATGGGCCCTTTGTCATCAGCGATGACCAGAGCCTGAGGCGTGGGCCTCACCGTCGAACCATCGAGCAGCTCGAGCACCTCCCCCACCTGCGCAAAACGCACCCGGATCCCGCCGTGGATCTTTCCGGCGTCGAAGGCGTGCATCGGCTGGCCGAGCTCGAGCATCACGTAATTAGTGACGTCCACCACGGGGCTCACGGGCCGCAGGCCGCAGCGGCGCAGCCGCTCCGCCATCCACTGTGGGGTCCTGGCACCGGTGTCGAGGTCGCCCACCCAGCGTCCAACATACCGGGGGCATGCTTCCTTCCCCTCCAGCTCGATCCTCGGGCGGTTGCGCGCGGTCGAAGCGACGCCCGGCACGTCCCTGCGCTTCAGCGGGGCGCCCGTCAGGACCGACAGCTCGCGGGCGATGCCCAGTATGCTCAGGCAGTCGCCGCGGTTGGGCGTGACGTCGATATCGATCAGCAGGTCGTCGAGAGCCAGGACCTCGCCCAGCGCCCGGCCGACCGGGGCGTCCGCATCGAGCTCCAGGATGCCTTCCGAGTCGTCCGACAGGCCGAGCTCCGCCGCCGAGCACAACATGCCGGCTGATTCGATGTTCCGGATGCTGGTGCGCCCGATCTGCAGGTCATTGGGAAGCGTCGCCCCCGGGAGCGCCACAGCGACTTTCAATCCGTCCCGGGCATTGGCCGCGCCGCACACGATCTGGAGCGTGGAGCGGGTGCCGACGTCAACCCGGCAGACCCGGAGGCGCTCGGCGTTCGGATGAGCGTCGACCAGCTCGATACGGCCCACGACGACGTCCTGCAGCTCGGGTCCGGCCCGGGTTACTGAATCCACTTCCAGGCCGGCCATCGTCAGACGGTCGACCAATCCGTTCGTGTCGAGGCCCGTATCGATCCACTCGCCCAGCCATTGCTCGCTGACGATCATCAGAACTGGCGGAGGAAATCGAGGTCGTTGTCGAAGAACATCCTGAGATCGTCGACACCGTAGCGAAGCATGGAGAGCCGCTCGACGCCGAGGCCGAAGGCATAGCCGGTGTAGCGTTCGCTGTCGACACCCGAGTGACGGAAGACCTCCGGATCCACCATGCCGCAGCCCAGCACCTCCAGCCAGCCCGAGTACTTGCACACCCGGCAGCCCTGCGCCCCGCAGAACACGCAGCTCACGTCCACCTCCGCCGAAGGTTCGGTGAAGGGGAAATACGACGGCCTCAGCCGCAGTTCCAGCTCCGCTTCGAAATACTGCTCCAGGAAATGCTTGAGGATGCCTTTGAGGTCGGCGAAGCTGATGTCCTCCCCCACCGCCAGGCCCTCGATCTGGTGAAACATGGGCGTGTGGGTCACGTCGGAATCGCACCGGTATACCCGCCCCGGAGCGATGATCCGCAACGGAGGCTCGTTCGCCATCATATAGCGGATCTGAACGGGCGAGGTGTGGGTGCGCAACAGGCGCCCGTCCGGAAAATAGAAAGTGTCGTGCATGGCACGCGCCGGATGATCGGGTGGGATGTTCAGGGCCTCGAAGTTGTGGAAGTCGTCCTCGACTTCGGGCCCGTCGGCGATCTCGAAGCCCAGATGCGTGAAGATCTCCTTCAGTCGATCCATCGTCTGTGTGACCGGATGGAGTCCTCCGCGCACATGCCCTCGTCCCGGAAGCGTGACGTCGACGGCGTCGCCGGCGAGCTGCTCTGCAATGGCCGCCTCTTGCAGCGCCTGGCGGCGGGTCTTGATGACCTGTTCGAGAGCCTGTTTCGCCTCGTTGACGGACCGGCCGTAGCTGCGGCGCTGCTCCGGGGGCAGCTCGCCGATCCGCTTGAGCTCCGCCGTCAGGACGCCTTTCTTGCCGAGATACCGCACTCGCAGCTCGTCCAGACCGCGGAGGCTGTCCGCCCCCTCTATCTCCCGGCGAGCGGTCGCAACCAGCTCCGCAAGGCCCCCGGGCGCCCCTTGACCCCCGCGGTTCACGAGAGCCCCCCTCGTGGGTCGGAATTCATTCCGACAAGCACATCAACACCAGCACGATTCCTTTCCACATCCGGCTTCCCAAGACCGATCCCCAAACCGCGTACCATCACGGTCACCCCGGGCCGGGCCCTAGGCCGCCAGTGCGGACTTGGCTTTTTCGCTTAGCTGCTGGAAAGTGTCCTTGTCATGCACCGCGATGTCGGCGAGGACCTTGCGATCGAGCTCTATATCGGCTTTCTTCAGGCCGCTCATCAAGCGGCTGTACGAGAGGCCGTTGGCTCGCGCGGCGGCGTTGATGCGGGCAATCCAAAGGGAGCGGAACTGCCGCTTGCGCTGGCGCCGGTCCCGGTAGGCGTACTGCTCGGCCCGGTTGACAGCCTGGTTCGCGACCCGGAATACGTTCTTCCGGCGACCACGGTATCCCTTGGCTCGATCGATGACTTTCTTGTGTCTGGCGTGCGCGGTAACGCCGCGTTTGACTCTAGGCATGGTTGTCTCTCTTTACCGTTCTCGTAACCGACTGATGTACGACGAAGGGGCCGGGCGTGCCGGCACTTGTTGTAGGCGTGCGAATCGGGGTTGAGTCTCGCAGGTACGGACCTCAGACCCCGAGCCCGCCCGTCAGGCATAGGGCAGCATCTTCCGCACGGCCGGCAGATCCGCCTTGGCCACCATGTCGGGCGAACGCAGGTGCCGGATCCTTTTGGCCGGCTTCTTGGTCAGAATATGGCTCTTGTGCGAATGGCCGCGCTTGAAGCCACCGCCGCCGGTGGGCTTGAAGCGCTTCGCCGCACCTCGATTCGTTTTCAACTTGGGCATCTACAACTCCACTCAAAAGGTTGTCCGCAGCCGGGTCCATCCCGGCATCAATGTTTCTTCGGGGCGATCACCATGACCATCTGGCGCCCCTCGAGCTTCGGGTACTGCTCCACGGTACCATAGCCCTCCAGGTCCTTCTCGACCTGCTGCAGCAGCTCCAATCCCAGCTCCTGATGAGCCATCTCCCGGCCGCGGAAACGCATGGTGACCTTGGTCTTGTCGCCCTCCTCGAGAAACCGGCGCAGGTTCCGCAGCTTGACGCCGTAGTCTCCCGAGTCCGTGCCGGGCCGGAATTTCACTTCCTTGACCTGCATCTGCTTCTGCTTCTTCCTGGCCGCCGCCCGTTTCTTGCTGTCCTGATAACGGTACTTGCCGTAGTCCATGACCCGGCAGACCGGCGGCTTGGCGTTCGGAGAGATCTCGACCAGGTCGTAGCCGGCGTCCTGCGCCGATTTCTTTGCTTCTTCGAGGCTGACGACCCCGACCTGGGTGCCGTCCAGATCAATCAAACGAATCTGAGATGCCGTGATATCATCATTGACTCTCAGTTGTTTCTCTCTTGCGATTGCTGCGTTCCTCCCGTAACAGGAATTGTTCTGCAACTATAAGGCTCTTCAACAGACGCCCGTCAACCAGGGGTCGGTCAACAGGGTGCCGAAGGGCGCGAATTCTATAGCCCAAGCCGCTGTTTTACAACTGAATTTTGCCGGAATTCCCGGCCGAATCCGGCCGAGAACGAGCTCCGAAATTGGTAGGCGCGATTGGAATCGAACCAACGACCTCCACCATGTCAAGGTGGCGCTCTAACCAGCTGAGCTACGCGCCTTCAGACGAGGGCAGGCAAACATAGCACAGTCCCGGAACCCCCTTCAATTAGGCCGCGGATCCAAGGCCCACCCCACGGCCGGCGGTTCGCGCGGCTACCCTTCCCTGGCCACCGTCACCTCGAAGCCGTTGCTCTTCAGGTGCGCCATCCGCCGCGCCTGCTCCAGGTCGTGCGCCACCATCTCCCGGACCATCTCCTCCAGAGATATCTTCGGCGCCCATCCCAGCTTCTCCCGCGCCCGCGCAGCGTCTCCCAGCAGGCTGTCGACCTCCGCAGGCCGGAAATAGCCCGGGTCCACGGCCACGATGACGTCCCCCGGCGACACCGCCGGCGCGAGCTCGCCCGAGACCGATTCGACGACGCCGCGCTCCTCCCTGCCCTCGCCCACGAACTTCAACGTGATCCCCGCCTCCGCCGCGCTCAGACGGATGAAATCCCGCACCGAGCACTGCCTGCCCGTCGCAATCACGAAATCCTCCGGCTCGTCCTGCTGCAGCATCAGCCACTGCATGTGCACGTAGTCCCGGGCGTGGCCCCAATCCCGCAGGGCGTCCATGTTGCCCATGAACAGGCACTTCTGCAGGCCGTGGGCGATATTGGCCAGGCCCCGGGTGATCTTGCGGGTGACGAACGTCTCCCCGCGCCGTGGCGACTCGTGATTGAACAGCACACCGTTGCAGGCGTAGAGGCCGTAGGCCTCCCGGTAGTTCACCGTGATCCAGTAGGCATAGAGCTTCGCCACCGCATAGGGCGAGCGGGGGTGGAACGGCGTCCGCTCGCTCTGGGGCATCTCCTCCGCCTTCCCGTACAGCTCCGAGGTCGAGGCCTGGTAGAACCGCGTCCCCTTGAAGCCCAGCAGCCGGATCGCTTCCAGCAGCCGCAGCGCGCCGAGCGCATCCACGTCCGCCGTGTATTCCGGTGACTCGAAGCTCACCGCCACATGCGACTGCGCCCCGAGGTTGTAGACCTCGTCCGGCCGCACCGTCTGCATGATACGAACCAGGTTGGACGAATCCGCCAGGTCCCCGTAATGCAGAATGAAATGCCGCCCCCGCACGTGGGGATCCTGGTAGAGATGGTCCACCCGCTCGGTATTGAACGAAGAGGCCCGCCGCTTGATCCCGTGGACCTCATACCCCTTCGCCAGCAGAAATTCCGCCAGGTACGAGCCGTCCTGCCCGGTGATCCCCGTAATCAACGCCACTTTAGCCATCGAAGCTGCTTCCCCGAATCATCACTTGCCAATCATAGCAATATTCTTCTTCACCTCCTGCGCCACCTCCCGGCCGGATCCGAGGCCGGGAAACGAGCCTTCTGGGAGACCATGACTCCACCGGGTATGTCGACCGGGATCAGGCACGGTCTGCGTCGTTCCCCAGACTAAAGCCATCCACCAAGACTATCTCGCGTCGAAACGCGTTGAATTGGATTCAAGAACTACGGTGCTCCGGTGGATGCCGAAGCGCGGATGGAACAGCTTTACGCGTACCGCCGCATTGTCGATGTTGCCGCCGCAGGGTGCGTCCGGCTCATCCGAGGGCCTTCTGCAGGGCGTACAGACGGTGGGTCTCGCGCCTGCAGTCCTCATAGCATTCACAGCAAAGTTCCTCGAGGCCCGCCCTGTCGACCACCGTGATACAACCCCGGCGGTAATCGATCACGCCCTTCTTCTGCAATTCTCCGGCTGCCCTGGTGATTCCCTCCCGGCGGACTCCCAGCATGCCGGCGATCAACTCCTGGGTCATCGGTATCTCGTTGGATTTGCTTCGGTCAAGGCTCAGCAGCAACCACCGACACAGTTGTTGCTGCAAATTGTGGTGGCGGTTGCACACCGCCGTCTGCGCGATGTGTGTGTAGCGCACCTGAGCATAGAGAAGGAAAAGGTCCATTGCCCGTGTGGAAGTTCGAACGACCTCCACCAGAACCTTCGCAGGGAGATAGTAGGCGACCCCCGCGCTCTGGACCACCGCCCGGGTGGGGTCCGACCTGCCGCCGAGCAGTGCCGTGATGCCGAGCATCCCCTCCGAACCGACCAGAGCGAGCTCCGAGCTGGCACCGTCCTTCAGAATCTCGATGATCGAAACGATGCCCTCGACGGGGAAGTAGACATGGTTCCTTTCCTTACCCATCTCATAGATGAGTTCCCCCAGGTTCAGTGGGGTCCGCTCCAGTTTGGAGGCTATGCGTTTATAATCGGATTTCGGTAATTGGCGTAAAATCAGGTTGTTCTTGGGTTCAGACGCGTCCAAACCGCTCATATTGTTGTCTGCCACTTCTTGCTATCCGGTTCGTCAGGCACGTCCAACATTTTGACACCCCTCATGTTGTCGGCATTGTTGACACTTGTCTTGAGCGCCGATCGTGACAAAAATATTCCAGGCATGGCATTTTGTATGTGCGTTCGCGCACATTTCGTGCTTATGGAGCCATGAAGTGAGCTGTTTGCCGCCAAGCAGGCGTCTGGCAGCAACCCGAGGGACTGTTGCTCGGGACGAGGGCATCGTTTCTTCGGGGCCGCTCCGCCGGGACAGCAAGGGGCCGGCTCAGGTGACGCTGAAGTGCTCCCGCCGAAGCAGGTGGATCTCGTCGCGCAGCCTGGCGGCCTCCTCGAATTCCAGATTGCGCGCGTGCTCGTACATCTGTTTCTCCAGGCGCGCGAGTGTCTTCCCCAGTTCCCTGGGGCCGAGGTCGCCGTACCTGGCCTTGGTCTCCGCCAGTTCCTTCGCAGTCCGGTTGAGTCGCCGCATGCCTCGCGGGCTGCGCTCCATCACACCCTCGATGATGTCCCGCACGGCTTTCTCGACGCCTTTCGGGGTGATGCCGTGCTCCCGGTTGTAGGCTTCCTGCTTCTGCCGGCGCCTTTCGGTTTCATCGATGGCGGCGCGCATGGAATCCGTGGCTTTCTCCGCGTACATGATCGCCTTGCCGTGGAGGTTCCGGGCGGCGCGTCCGATTGTCTGAATCAGGGAACGCGTCGATCTGAGGAACCCGACTTTGTCGGCGTCGAGGATGGCCACCAGGGACACCTCCGGTAGATCCAGGCCCTCGCGCAGCAGATTGATGCCGACGAGGACGTCGAATTCACCCGCTCGCAGGTCACGGATGATCTCCACGCGCTCCACGGTATCGATGTCCGAGTGGAGATAGCGTACCCGCACGCCATGATCCGTGAGGTAGTCCGTCAGATCCTCCGCCATGCGCTTGGTCAGGGTCGTCACCAGGACCCGTTCCTTCGCATCACGGCGTTTGCGGATCTCGGAGAGCAGATCGTCCACCTGGGTGGCCACCGGCCGCACCTCGACCTCCGGGTCCACCAGGCCGGTGGGTCGCACCACCTGGTCGACCACCTCGGGAGCGCGCCCGGTCTCATAGGAGCCCGGAGTCGCGGATACGAATATAGTCTGCGGTATGAGGTTCTCGAACTCCTCGAACTTGAGGGGCCGGTTATCGAGCGCCGACGGCAGGCGAAACCCGTACTCGACGAGGGTCTCCTTCCTGGATCGGTCTCCGCGGTACATTGCGCCGAGCTGCGGCACGGTAACGTGGCTCTCGTCGAGAATCAGCAGGGCGTTCTTCGGCAGATAATCCATGAGGGTCGGCGGCGGCTGTCCCGCGGCGCGGCCGGACAGGTAGCGGGAGTAGTTCTCAATGCCGCTGCAGTACCCCACTTCCTGCATCATCTCGAGGTCATACAGAGTCCGCTGCTCCAGGCGCTGCGCCTCCACCAGCCGGTCCTCGGCGCGCAGCTCGGCCAGCCGAAGCCGGAGCTCTTCCTTGATCTGATCCAGCGTATTGAGGAGGGTTTCGCGCGGTGTTACGTAGTGGGTCTTGGGATAGATCGTGGTGCGGCGCAGAGTCTCGGCGACTTCTCCCGTCAGGGGGTCGAAGCGGGAGATCTTGTCGATCTCCTCGCCGAACAGCTCCACCCTTATCGCGAAGTCCTCCGACTCGGCGGGAAATATGTCTATCACGTCACCGCGCACCCTGAAAGTGCCGCGCTTGAGCTCGAAATTGTTCCGGGTGTACTGGAGCTCGGCCAGGCGTCTCAGGATCTCTCGCTGGTCGGTAATCCCCCCCTCTTTGAGGTGCAGGATCATCCCGTGATAGGCGACCGGGTCCCCGAGGCCGTAGATCGCGGACACCGTCGCCACGATGATCACGTCCTCGCGCTCCAGGAGGGCCTTGGTGGCCGACAGGCGCATCTGGTCGATCTGGTCGTTGATGGAGGCGTCCTTCTCAATGTAGGTGTCCGAGCTCGGCACGTAGGCTTCGGGCTGATAGTAGTCGTAATACGAGACGAAGTACTCCACCGCGTTGTTCGGAAAGAAATCCCGCATCTCCGCATAGAGCTGGGCCGCGAGAGTCTTGTTCGGCGCCATGATCAGGGTCGGGCGCTGCACCTGGTGGATTACGTTGGCGACGGTGAAAGTCTTCCCCGAGCCCGTTGCGCCCAGCAGCGTCTGGAAAGCCTCGCCGTCGGTCAAGCCTCGAACGAGGGCCTGTATCGCCTTGGGCTGATCGCCGGCGGGTTGGAACTCACTGACCAGCTCGAATCGTTTCATGGGCGTCGAGGCTCCTATTGCACCGGGGACATTGCACCAGGGACTGAGATAGAATGGAAGCGCGGCCCAGCGGATCGACGCCCCGCCCGCGGTCCATGGACGTTCTGACCGTGCTCGGGACAGGCGCGGGCGCAACAGGCATCACGCTGCCGGGGGTCGAGGCCGGCACGTCGGACCGCTCCCGCCGCGTGTCTTCAATGATGCCGTATTTCCTGAAATTCAACGTCAAAGGCCACAACAAGCAGGCGCCATGAGCAAGATACCACTGACCCGGCGCGTCAACGCCATCAAACCTTCCCCCACCCTGGCGGTTACGGGCCGGGCCCGCGAGCTGCGTGCGCAGGGCAAGGATGTCATCGGACTCGGCGCCGGGGAGCCCGATTTCGACACCCCGGAGCATATCAAGCAGGCGGCTATCGAGGCCATTCGGCGCGGGGATACCAAGTACACCGCGGTGGACGGCACTCCGGAGCTCAAGAAGGCCATCGTGGAGAAGTTCCGGCGCGACAACGATCTCGAGTACGCCCCGGACCAGGTTCTGGTGTCGGCCGGCGCCAAGCACAGCCTGTTCAATTTGTTCGTGTCCCTGGTGGAGGAGGACTCGGAGGTGATCATACCGGCGCCGTACTGGGTGTCGTACCCGGACATGGTCACGCTACTGGGCGGGACGCCGGTCATCATCCCGGCCGGCGCCGACCGGCACTTCAAGATCACGCCGGCGCAGCTCGAGGGGGTGATTACGGACAAGACCCGTCTGCTGGTGATGAACAGCCCCAGCAACCCCACAGGGGTGATGTATTCCAGCGCGGAGCTCGAGGGGCTGGCCGCGGTGCTGCGCAGGCATCCACAGGTGTTCATCGCCAGCGATGACATCTATGAGCACATTCAGTGGACCCAGCCGAAGTTCGTGAACCTGGTGAACGTGGCGCCGGATCTCTACGAGCGCTCGGTCGTGGTCAACGGCGTCTCCAAGGTCTACGCCATGACCGGCTGGCGGATCGGCTACGCGGCGGGGCCCAGGGAGCTGATCGGCGCGATGAAGAAGGTGCAGTCCCAGAGCACCTCCAACCCCACCTCCATATCCCAGGCTGCGTCCGCCGCCGCGCTGTCCGGTGACCAGTCCTGCGTCGGCGAGATGGTGACCGAATTCCGGCGGCGGGCGGAGCACGTGGTGGATCGCTTGAACCGCCTCCAGGGCGTGCGCGCCCTGCCCTCGGACGGGACCTTCTACAGCTTTCCGGACTGTACCGCCGTTATCGAGGCGACCCCCGGGATCAGCAATGACGTGGAGCTGGGTTCCTACCTCCTGGACAGGGCCGAGGTCGCCCTGGTGCCGGGCTCCGCCTTCGGTCTGCCCGGTTACCTGCGACTCTCCTACGCTACCGACATGGCTACGCTGGACAAGGCCCTGGACAGATTGGAAAGGGTGATCGGGGTCGGCTGAGGCGCGCCGGAGCACCCGCAGTCCGGACGGCTGGCAGGGACTCGTGCGCCGTGCTGCCGGGGACGCTGGCTCGCGCAGAGCCCTTCGTCAGGTGGGAGCGCGGGCTGAGCCGAAGGGATCGGCCTCGGGGAGGTGGATCCGGCCGTCCTCGAGACCTCAACATCACTCGAAGGGGTGAAGTCTCCCGGGGCCTCAATGAGGCATTCTCCGGTCCAGGGACAACGCGTATGACGCGATGACAGGGAGGTCCACTCATGCATCCACGGCAGGGCGCGGGAGACCGGGAACGCCGTGGATTCTCACTGGTGGAGCTTCTGGTCACGCTTGCCGTGGCGAGTCTCCTGCTGGCCGCAGGTCTACCCTCGTTCCTGTCCATGGTACGAAACGACCGGATCAACAACGGCATCGACCTCCTGCTCGCGGACGTCAACCTGGCCCGGTTGGCGGCCGTGGAGCGAGACCGGGACGTCGTGTTGTGTCGATCCAGGGATGGGCGGCACTGCCAACGGAGCAGCCGTGCCCACACGGACTGGAGCCGTGGGTGGATCGTCTATGTCAACCCGGACGGGGACAAGAGGCGCGACCCCGGTGAGCCCTTGCTCGAAGCCCGGGCGGCCCTCACTGAAGGCCTGACCCTCAGCTTCAACCAGTGGTGGCGTGTGGTCTACCACGGCGACGGCAGCGCCAGGAACGGCACGTTCGTTCTGTGCGATTCACGAGGACCACGAGGGGCACGTGCCCTCGTGCTGTATTACACAGGTCGACCGAGGGTGTCCGCGCGCCGTGCGGACGGCGATCCGCTGGTCTGTCCTTCCGGGAGCCCGGGATCGTGAAGTCGTAAAGGCCCGCACCGCGCGGCGCTCCCCAGAAGGGTGCCTTGACCGCCGGTCGCCGGTTCATTAGCATGCGCCTCCTCTCCTTCCCCGGTAGCTCAGTCGGTAGAGCAGGTGGCTGTTAACCACCTTGTCGGCGGTTCGAGTCCGTCCCGGGGAGCCAGTACAGGACCGCTCGAGCTTCGCTTGGAGAACCGTCGAGCCGTCCACCGGACCCGGGGGTCCTGGATGGGCCCCTGCGGCGTCCAGAGCGCCATGGCGCTGTCCGGAGTCTCGCGTGAACCTCTCCCGGCGCATTGACGAGCCCTCCCTTGGCCGGGGACGCGAGTCCCTGCCGGTCGATCTGGCATTTCCTTCGATCCCGTGAGATGCCCTGTCTTCCGCGGCCTGAGGCTGGCGACATTCTGAAGCGGGGTTACGGACCCCGGGATTGGTCGGGTCGGATAAACCCGCGACGGGGGTCTATAATCCGCAAGCCTGTCAGTACGGAGCCTGCTTGTTGGTCTTCTCCAGCCCCGTCTTCATGTTCCTGTTTCTGCC
The DNA here is from genome assembly GCA_049583715.1 of Arenicellales bacterium. Taxonomy (GTDB): domain Bacteria; phylum Pseudomonadota; class Gammaproteobacteria; order Arenicellales; family JAANXG01; genus JAANXG01. Next base: position 76,361 of record JBAUWJ010000041.1, read on the forward strand.
GGCCGTACTGGCCGGCTATTTTTTGCTGCCCAGGCTCACGCTGCGCAACCTGCTGCTGCTGGCCGCCAGCCTGTTCTTCTACGCCTGGGGCGAGCTCCAGTACGTGGCGATTCTGCTGGTATCCATCGCGGCCAATACGGTCTTCGGGACCCGCATTCATCGCAGCCGCGGACGGATGCGAAAGTGGAACCTGGCGATCGCCGTCGGTGTAAACCTCGGCCTGCTCGGGTATTTCAAGTACGCGAACTTCGTCCTTCACAACGTCAACGCGCTTCTGACCGCCTTCGGTGCATCGGCGTTCGCTTACAACGAGGTGCATCTGCCGCTCGGAATTTCGTTCTTCACCTTTCAAGCGATTTCGTACATCGTGGACGTCTATCGGCGCGATGCCGAGGTCCAGGAGAACGTTCTCAACCTGGCCCTGTACATCAGCCTGTTTCCCCAGCTCATCGCCGGACCGATCGTGCGCTACGGCTTCATCGCCGGGGAGCTCGACAACCGGAGCGTCCGGCTGGATGACGTGGCGACAGGTGTCCGCCGCTTCACCGTGGGTCTCGCCAAGAAGGTCCTCATCGCCAACACGGTCGGCAAGGCCGCAGACGAGATCTTCAGCTACCAGGCCCACCAGCTCGACCCGGTGCTCGCCTGGCTGGGTGTCCTGTGCTACGGGCTGCAGATCTATTTCGATTTCTCCGGTTACTCCGACATGGCGATCGGTCTGGGCCGCATGTTCGGGTTTCACTTTCCGGAGAATTTCCGAACACCTTATGCCTCCCGTTCCCTGCGCGAATTCTGGCGGCGGTGGCACATCACGCTGTCAACCTGGTTTCGCGATTACCTCTATATCCCGCTTGGTGGCAACCGCGTGCGAGCCCTTCGCGTGCGGTTGAATCTGCTGATGGTGTTCTTTCTCACGGGTCTGTGGCACGGGGCAAGCTGGAACTTCGTGATCTGGGGGTTGTTTCACGGGGCCTTCCTCGCCCTTGAGCGCACACGGTTCGGCTCGTTCCTGCAGCGCTTGCCGGCAGCTCTGCAACATACCTATCTCGTGGTGGTCGTCGGTGTCGCATGGGTCTTCTTTCGCGCCGTCGATCTCGACCATGCCCTCGGATATCTGTCCGTCATGGCCGGTCTGGCCGGGCGGGCGCAGGATCTGTATTTCCTCAGCCTGCTCACGCCGAGGCTCGTCACCGCCCTGCTCGCGGGCGTCGCGTTCAGCTTTCCCTGGTGGGAGAAGCTCAGACCCGGCGCGACAACGGGCGGTCCGGCAACGGTCTCGGCGTCGCCGCTCATGGTGGCTCTCACAGACGCGACGTGGGCGGTCCTGTTCGGCGTGTGCCTCCTGGCGGTGACCGCCCAATCCTATGATCCATTCATCTATTTCCGGTTTTAGAGGATGCGCTCGGAGCGGCTCGCCAATGTCATCGTGGTGCTGTTGTTCGCGGCGGCCATCGCTGCGCCTGCCTTGCAGGAGGTGACGGACTTTCTGCCCAAGGTCCAGGTCGTGGACAACCGGGAACTGGCGCCCTTTCCACCGCTCGGCACTGAACTCAAGACGATCATCGCGCTTCCCGGACGGTTCCAGGCGTGGTATGCAGATCACATGGGACTGCGCGGTGCCCTGGTCACCGCTTACCGTTGGCTGAACGATGATTTGTTGCGCAGCCCCGATAAAGTGGTCATCGGACGGGACCACTGGCTGTACCTGCGCAAGGGGCTGCTCGAGGACGTCGAGACGGCCCCCCTCATACGCGATTGGTGTGGGCGCGACGAGTTCACTGCGCGGGAGCTGGACAGGTGGGTGGCGGTCATCACCGCAAACCGCGACTGGCTGGCGAAGCGGGGTATCGATTATCTGCTGGTGATCCCGCCGAACAAGCTGTCGGTGCTGCCCCAGCACCGACCGGCGTGGTTTCGGTGTCGTCGCGGCACGACCCGGCTGGATCAGCTCGAGAGCGCACTGCGGCGACGAAGCGGTATCGAGCTGGTGGACTTTCGCGATGTGCTGCGGCGTTCGGCGCAGGCCGGAGACCCCGTGTGGTTTCGAACCGATACGCACTGGAGCCCGAGGGGCGTCGCCGCCGCCTACCCGTCACTGATGGCGCGCATCCATGCCCTGCTGCCGGCCGCGGGTGTGATCGGCTCCTTCGACATCGGCAGCCGGGGCACGGTGCTGGGCGATCTGGGCCGGATGATCGATGTCGACGGACTGGTGCCGGACGTCGACTGGACGGCGCGTCCGCCGGCCCCCCGCAGCCATGCGGTGCCCACGCCTTTCCCGGATCAGGCGGACCTGTACGGGCGGCGCAGCAGTGCCCGCGCCATCGACGATCCGTCCCTGCCCACGGCACTGGTATTCCACGACTCGTTCTTCGACGGCGCCATGGACGATTTTCTCGCCGAGAGCTTCTCGCGGACGGTGTTCGTGTTCTACGGCCGCCCGGAGATAGAGCGGCGCCTGGTATCCGAAGACGATCCGGATATCGTGATACAGGAAATGGTCGAGCGTAACCTGCTTCATTCGTTCTTCCATCCGTAGCCGACGGGAGCCGGCCGCGGCGACCGCTGCAACGCAGCCGGTACCCTGCCTAGCGTATGTGCGTAGGCCGGTTGGGATCCGGGTCCTCATCGTTGAGCAGGCCATCGCCGTCCCGGTCCGGGTCGCTGTTGTCGCCGATCCCGTCGCGGTCCATGTCGGCCCACTCCTTGGGATCGTTCGGAAACACGTCCTTGTCGTTCGGCACGCCGTCGCCGTCCCGGTCGGGATCGACATTGTCACCGATCCCGTCATGGTCCATGTCGCTCCACTCCGTGGGATCGTCCGGGAATGCGTCCTTGCTGTTCGGTACGCCGTCTCCGTCCCGGTCAGAGTCGGCGTTATCGCCGATCCCGTCTCCGTCCTCGTCCGCCCACTCCTTGGGATCGTCCGGGAACACGTCCTTGTCGTTCGGCACGCCGTCACCGTCCCGATCGGCATCGTCCTGATCCGCGATTCCATCGTGGTCGAGGTCGGCATATCGCGTGCGGTCGTCCGGGAAGGCATCCTTGTCGTTCGGCACGCCGTCCCCGTCCCGGTCAGAGTCAGCATTATCCCCGATCCCGTCTCCGTCCTCGTCCGACCACTCCGTGGGGTCTTTCGGGAACAGGTCCTTGTCGTTGGGCACCCCGTCTCCGTCCATGTCCGGGTCCACGTTGTCCCCGATGCCGTCGTGGTCCATGTCGCTGGATTCCGACGGGTCGTCGGGGAAGGCGTCCTTGTCGTTGGGCACGCCGTCACCGTCGCGGTCGGTGTCGTACTTGTCCGGTATGCCGTCATGATCCTCATCCGTGACGTTGCCGGGGTCATTTGGAAACGGATCCTGATCGTTGGGAATACCGTCGCCATCCCGGTCGGCGTCGGCGTTGTCGCCGATGCCGTCACCGTCCATGTCGCTGCTTTCCTTGGGGTCGCCCGGGAAAGCGTCGAAGATGTCCGGAACCCCGTCCCCGTCCCGGTCGGGGTCTTCCTTGTCGCCGATACCGTCCTTGTCGGAGTCGACGGTCTCGAATGCATTGCGCGGGAACGCGTCCTGGTCGTTGGGCACGCCGTCGCCGTCGATATCCGGGTCGATGTTGTCCCCTATGCCGTCGTGATCCATGTCCGACCACTCGGACTTGTCGTCCGGAAACGCGTCCTTGTCGTTGGCCACGCCGTCGCCGTCGCGGTCGGGATCAGCGTTGTCCCCAATGCCGTCGCCGTCGGAGTCCTTGGTCTCGGTCGGGTCCTTGGGGAACGCGTCCTTGTCGTTGGGCACGCCGTCGCCGTCGATGTCGGTGTCGCTGTTGTCGCCGATCCCGTCATGGTCCATGTCCGACCACTCTTTGGGATCGTTCGGAAACGCGTCCTTGTCGTTGGCCACGCCGTCCCCGTCGCGGTCGGGGTCGGCGTTGTCGCCGATCCCGTCATGGTCCATGTCTGACCACTCTTTGGGATCCCTGGGGAAGGCGTCCTTGTCGTTGGGTACACCGTCGCCGTCGATATCCGGGTCGCTGTTGTCCCCGATGCCGTCCCCGTCCATGTCGGTGGTTTCCGTCGGATCGCCCGGCAGCGCGTCGAAGATGTCCGGCACCCCGTCGCCGTCGCGGTCGGGATCCACGTTGTCGCCGATGCCGTCGCCGTCGGTATCCTTGGTCTCGGTCGGGTCCTTCGGGAACGCGTCCTTGTCGTTGGGCACGCCGTCGCCGTCGATGTCGGTGTCACTGTTGTCGCCGATCCCGTCATGGTCCATGTCGGACCATTCGGTCTTGTCGTCCGGAAAAGCGTCTTTGTCATTGGGCACGCCGTCGCCGTCGCGGTCGGTGTCCACGTTGTCACCGATGCCGTCGCCGTCGGTATCCTTGGTCTCGGTCGGGTCCTTCGGGAACG
>JBAUWJ010000042.1:0-3885 GCA_049583715.1 Arenicellales bacterium
ACGATCTACCTCATCGAGGGAACGCTGGAACTGGAGGCGTTCGACGGCAGGAAGATGAGCATCGTCGGCGGCACGCGCCGAGCCCACCTGCCGATCTCCCAGCTTCGACCGCATGCGTACACGGTCAGGGCGGCCACGGAAGTGAGCGTGATCCTGATGAGCCAAGACATGGTCCGGGAGATCACGCGGATCACCACGACCTACAGGAGCCGTTCCGGGATCGAGGTGCACGAGGTGCAGTCGTAGGGGGAGTTCCTCGCCGATCCCGGCCGGTCTCCGGCCCGTATTTCACGGACGATCGAGCATTCGCCGCCACAGCGTGTCGCCCGGCGGCGGCACGCCGCCCACTATGACGTCGCCCACCTCGCCTTCCGCGCGGCGCCGACCACGTGGATGATTCTACGAGCTTCCAAGACGCGCCTCGAGGAGTCCTTCCGGGATCCCGCCGCGCCGCCTCAAGCCGGGTTGCGGGCGCTCACCATCCAGGAGCTGGAATCCATGACGATGCCCTCGGACGTCGCGTACTTGGCGAGCTCAGCCGTGAGCGCGGCGAGCAGCTCGTCGTGTCTGTGCTCCGCTTCCCGGCCGGCTTCCCGATACACCTCACCGGCCGGTCCCAGGGCGAGCTGAAAGCGCGCCGCGTCATCCGCGGATCGTCCCACGACCAGGGGCGCGTCGATGCGCGTGAAGTCGATATCGGTGTAGCCGGCGATCTCGAGCTGCTTGGTGACCACCTCGGGATCCGCCATGGAGAACGGCCCGGGCCCGCAGCTCCTGGCATCGTCGCCCGGGGGAGGCAGGTATTGCAGCACGAGCTCTTTCGGCATCCCCAGCCAGGGGTTGTCCTCTATGTGTCGCCACACGATCATCACCATCTCGGCGCCCGGCTTGAGCGAAGCCCGCATGCTCCTGAGTCCGGCCACGGGGTTCTCGAAGAATTGCGTGCCGAAGCGCGAAAAACAGAAGTCACGGTCGGAAGAGAACGGATAGCCCTGCACGTCCGCGGCCACGAAGTCGATGATGTCGGCCACCCCGGCCTGAGCCGCGTCGTTGCGGCCGTGGTCCAGGAAGCGGTCACAGCAGTCGATCGCCAGCACCGAGCCATGGCTCCCTACCCTCCTGGCGAATGCAATGGCGGTATCGCCGAACCCGCAGCCCACGTCCACGACCCGATCGCCGGGGCCGACCCTCAGGGACGGAAATATCTTTTCGCTGTGGTGGGTCAGACCATCGACCAGCACGTGCTTGTAGGCGATGAACTTGGGGGCCAGAACGTCGTTCCAGAAGTCCACGAATTCGTTGGTCGCAGGCGCCTCAGCGGCACACATCTCATTGCCCTCCGGTTGAAATTCGCGCCGATTGTACCCCTGTCTGAAAACGAGTGACTCCCGCGTCGCCGGGAGGTCGTTCTGCTCCGGCGGCAGAACTGACCCGTGACCCGGTGCCCCTTCTTAGTCTCCATCGTCCACAGACGCATCGACTTAAAGTCGAATGTGAAGAAATATGGATATATTAATATAAAACAATAAGTTATAGAGGATTCTTTCACTTTGAGTTGAGATCGTTCCCCGAGGGCCCCGGCGGGGTATGAATTCATCACATACCGGAACGGGTCGACCGATCTCCAGGCGGACCACACCGCGCTGGAGCAAGTTTGTGTCGTACTTTACAATCAACCAATGCAACCGACGCGGGAACTGTACGACTTCTTCGCCAGCGCCTACGAGCACTTCAACGGAAGCCTGTTCGACAGCGGTCTTGCCCCCTGCATGCTCACCATACAGCGCCAGAAAGGGTGCATGGGTTTGTTCTATCCCGAGCGCTGGGTGACGGAGGGCGGCGTGAGGTGCCACGAGCTGGCGCTCAACCCGACCTACTTCGGGACATACCGGGTGGTGGAGCTTTTCCAGACACTGGTCCATGAGCAGTGCCATATGTGGCAACAGGAGTACGGCCGACCGTCCCGATCCGGGTACCACAACCGCGAATGGGCGGACAAGATGGAGTGCATCGGACTGATGCCGAGTGCCACGGGTGAGCCCGGAGGGAAACGCACGGGTCAATGCATGAGCGACTACGCCCTTCCCGGCGGCGCTTTTCTGGCTACCGCCGAGGAGTTCATCAAGCGTGGCGAGCGCCTCAAGTGGCTGGATCGGTTCCGGGTTTCCGATAAACCCCGCTCGATTTACACGTCCGGCACACCCGAGCTCGACGAAGACGACAAGGGGCTGCTGGCGCCCGTGGCGTCCCTCTTCGGCCACGTCGAGGACCGGGATCTCCAGACCTCGAAGCCGGCTCGGGCGACGAGCAAGATCGGGTACGTTTGCCCCGGATGCGGATGCAAGGTTTGGGGCAAGGCGGGGCTCAAAATCCGATGCGAGATCTGCGACCGACGTTTCAAGCATCCCTCGTCCGGCTGAGCAAGAGCCGCATCCTGCCGGCGGGCGGGAGTCAGCCGGGTTGAGCGTGGTGTGCACCCCCGGGTATCTTGTTCGTTTGTCCGGTACTTACCCAGCGGCCTCAGTGCCGAAACGACGAAAAAGCCCATGAAAGACCCGGTCAGTTTGCCAGTGGTCGACGGCTCGATAGCGGTGGTCAAATGAGGCGCGGGTGAAGACATCGACAACGTGGACATCTAAGGATTCCATCGTGGGGTTCGTCTTCAACAACAGGGGATTGATGTACAACCTCACCCTGGAGGGGACGAAGTTCACGAAGATCGTACGCTGACCGGCCCGGAGCGGCCGGACGGATGCAAGATGTCCCACGGGACGGGGACCGCCGCTACACCGCGCCGCGGAACTCCAGCTCCGAAAGAGAGTGCGCCGGAGTGATGAGCGTCATCAGGTCGACTCCGAGTTGCCGGCTCACCTGAGCCGCCGAGAAAAGGCCCCGGATCCAGCGCTTTCCGGATGCCCGCGAGGGTATCTTCACGGGCTCCCACTCGGTTCCGCGCATGTAGGTGTCCGGCAGGCCCTCCATGGGAGCTTCCTCCTGCTCGCCGACCTGGGAAATCAACAGATAGCGTACCTCCAGATCCCGGAGGGTGGCTACGACGTGTCCCACCTGCGCGCTGCGCACGCTCAGCATGTCCACGACCTTGAGCTCGCGCCTGGGTACCATGACCTGGCCGATGGTGATTCCGCTGCGCGGCAGCCTGAGCTGCTCGATCAGCTTGATCGGCTTCTCGCCCTGGATGTCGTAGGAGGACACCAGGCCGATGACGTCCTCGGCCTCGTCGATGACCAGCAGCGATCGCACGCCGGAGGTCTTCATGTATTCGAGCCCCTCGTCGATGGAGACATCGATGGTGGTGGTGCGCGGCGTGACATAGCTGAAATCAGTCATGACGTCCACCGCAGGGTTGCCGAGGCGCACCCGCTCCGGCGCCGCCGGCGGCCTCAGGAAGCTGATCGGCTCCGTGATGGGGGACCGCCAAAGCGGTGAGTAATGATCGTCCATCAATTGTCTCCCGTTCTGAGAATCGTGCAGGCTTGCAATCTCGGGATGGATTGCGGGATCACCCGGTCGAGAATACATCAAGGCGTTGCTTCGAGACAAAGGAATTGGACCCCCCGGCAGGGTCCGGGTTCACTCGGGGACTGCCGGAACGCCCCGCCCTGCCCCGGCTCCCGCTTGCTCCGGCGGCCGTGTCATCGTCGGCGGGATTGGATGCTGCGCGGAGCGTTCACTCGGGCTGCGTTTGCCGGATGGAACCCTGATGGCCCCGTCGGGCCGGGATCCGGTCGCGCCCGCTCGCAGGATGTTGAAAAACGCCATCCTGGCCTTTTTCAACGCGCCGAGCACGGCGCATGTCCGCTACTCGGCTACGCCGAATCAAGCCCTTACAGTGCTTGATTCGCGGCGAGACATCCCTGTCCCGCA
>JBAUWJ010000043.1:0-34437 GCA_049583715.1 Arenicellales bacterium
GCGCGGCGGCGCACTGCGCGGTGCGATATGTCGGGCGAATAATCGACGGCCGTCGTGATTTCGAGGTCACGCTCTATCACAGATTGCCGCAATTTCTGCCGGAATTGAGAGAGCATGGGGGATCGGAGGATCCGGACCGGGAAACCGAGCTGGGAAGAGAGCTTTCCCGCCTTATTGCGGCCTGGGTTTCGGGGCTGAGCTCCGAGTTCCTGCCCACCCTGGACAAGTTGAAGAACGTGCTCCTGGAAGCCAGGCTTACACCCGGTGCCATCGCTTATTGCATCGACAAGGAGGTGTTCCCGGGAGAGGACCTGGCCGGCGCCTTGAGGCGGGTCGCCCGGGAACGCGACTGCAACACGATCGCCCTGGCTCGGGAACATCTTCCCGGAATCCAGGAGTTCTTCGCTCACCACACCAGTGACGATCTCGTCCGTGAAGGGACAGGGATCGCCGTGTGGGTGATCGAGTAGAGCTGACGCTGAATGCCGCAGTCGCATGGTATCGTCGCGCCCATGCCGACGGTAACACCCTCTTGTTCGGATTCTCCTCGCTGCCTTGTCTATCTCCATAAAGAGCACACTTGATGACGCACACTGACATCGTCGATGTTCGGGGCCTCACTCTCACCGCACCCGGCACCTCCGCGGTCGAGCGTTTCGACACCCTGATCGACGACATCTACTACTACCGCCTGGGTGTTCAGGATCGCCTGGACGCATTGATTCAGGAGTTTCCGGAGTTCGTACTTGCGCATGTGCTCAAGGGCTACTCTCTCATGACCGAAGGCATGCTCGAGGCCCACCCGAAGGCACGGACACACCTGCTTCGGGCGGAGGCTCTGCCTGCCAACCGCCGGGAACGTCTGCACCAGGAAGCCTTGCGTGCCTGGATCGCGCAGGATTTCTCCGCCCGTGCGGCCGCCTGGGAGCAAGTCCTGCTCGAGTGGCCGCTCGATTTGCTGGCCTTTCGTCAATACACCGGCACGCTCTTCTGGAGTGGCGACAAACGACATCAAGCCGAAGTGACTTCGGGTGTCGTGAATCATTGGGGTTCGAAGACGCCTGGCTACGGGCACTTTCTTTCGGCGCATGCATTCGCGATGGAAGAGGTTGGCCAATACGTGGTGGCGGAGCGTTGCGCGCGCGAGGCGCTGGCCCTGGAGCCGCAGGACCTCTGGGCCTTGCACGCCCTGGCCCACGTGCTCGAGATGCAAGGGCGCGTTCAAGAAGGCATCGAATGTCTCAGCGATGCTGCACGATTTCTGAACGACTACAACCTCTTTCGAGGCCACCTATGGTGGCACCTGGCCTTGTTCAAGCTTTCGCAGGGCCGTTTCGACGAGGTTCTCGATCTGTTTGACCGAGAGATCTATCCGAAGTCGTCCACGTTTTACCTGGACATCCAAAACGGCGCCTCGGTGCTGGCGCGCCTGGAATTCCAGGGCGTTGACGTCGGACCGGCGCGCTGGGAACGCCTGGCGCAAGCTTCCCTGCCGAGCGCTACGCAATGCATGGTGTGGTTCACCGCCATGCATCACGTCATGTCTCTGATTCGCAGTGGGCGAATATCGGCAGCGCAGTCGACGCTCGGTTACCTCGCTTCCACCGCGACGAGCTCCGCACAGGCGGCCCTCGCGCATGATCTCGCCCGAGCCGCGGCGGCGTTCTATCAAGACAGGCCCCGCGAGGCACTCGACCGCATGCTGGCGGTACGCCAGCGCCACGGCGAGCTCGGTGCGAGCCACGCCCAGCAGGATCTCTACGACCAGATCATGGTCATGGCAGCCTTGCAGATCGGCGACTTACCTCGAGTGCGCCAGCTCCTCAAGGCTCGCTTGATTACACGTGTCTGGGACGCACGGGCCTGGGACGACTACGAAAGCTGCTCGCGTCGCGTCGACGAGACTCGCGACGCGGCTGCCGTCCGCGCCGAATTGCGCTGGGATACACATTAGCTGCGGCAACGCAGAGGGTGACAGAGGGGAATTTCCGGCTGCTACGAGTGCCAATCCCGTGGCCATGTGAACAACGAGGCGAAGACTTTTGTCCAAACGTTCGCTATTGATTCTTGGAACCGAGAGTATGGCCGTACTGTTGGCTGATCTGGCTTCCGACACGCCCGGCGTCGAGGTAGCTGCATTCGTCGAACATATCGACCACACGAGGTGCCGCGGAACTCTCGAGGGGTATCCAATCATCTGGATAGAGGAACTCGCAGGCCTGACACGGGCACATGCTGCCGTGTGTGGTCTGCCGCTGGCGCTTCGACACGACGCCGTGGCTCGAGCTACCGGCTATGGAATGCCGTTCACCACCTTGGTACACCCTTCGGCAGTGGTTTCCCAAACGAGTCAAATCGGCGCGGGAGCCTGCTTGTGCGCGGGTGTCGTTGTTGCCGCTCATGCTCACATCGGCCGCCACGTATTCTTGAACCGCGGGACGCTCATCGGTCATCACACCAGGATCGGGGACTACTCCACGATCATGCCAGGTGCGAATATCGCCGGCAGGGTCGACCTCGGAGAAAACTCATTCGTGGGGATGGGAGCGCTCGTTCGCGAGCGCACGGTGATTGGCAGACATTGTATGGTGGCGATGGGCGCGATCGTGACCACTGACGTGCCCCATCATGCACACGTACGAGGTGGCCGGGCGCGCTCAATAACCAAGGATGCTGCTCGAAACGACTAAACAGGTCCGCCGCTGTTGAGAGCGAGAGCATGCCTCGGTTTAATCGTTATCGCCCGGTGGAACAGAAGACTGGACAACGCCATGGCCGCCGACGGTACTCCTGGCCTGCTTGCGCCGGCTTGCAACACCGATGGGTGACGAGCGAGAACGCTAAAGTCGCTTCTGCCGTCGATCACTTCCCAAAGCTTCGATTCGACGGGATCCAGCCCGGTGATGACTTTACCGTTCCGCATCAACGCGGGTGGCCGGGACTCCGCAACGCGCTCTACGCCCCAAGCGCGCACCGGGACACTCCCGGGGAGCCACCATGCGCGCGACACCTCCTCTGCCAATCTATCCGACTCATTGCTTTCGAATGAAAACCACTTTACCAGATTCCGCCAGATCGTTTCTGCATGATGCGCGGGAAAATCGATCATCCAGTTTCGGTTGTGCTCCACGTCCGGCGTGATGGACCGATAGATTTCATGCAGTCGATCCAGTGATGAGGCACACAAACTGTCGATCTGTTCCAACAGACAGACCAGCCGGATTTCAGGATCATCGATTGAATCATAGGATTCATCGAAGAGTTGAGGGAAGGTCCTGAAGCCAAGCCTGCGAAGCTCAGCGAGCACACCCGGCTTTCCGATAACCAGGGCCGGTTGATAATTGACCAGCGGCTTGCAACTCTTCTCCGACAAAGCAAAGCTGTCCGCGGGGCTTTGCATTGCGGCTTCGGTGACAAAATGCAGGTAGCTGTCGCGATAGAAATGCTCACCAACGCTGTCGAACAACATTGAGTCGATGTGTCCGGAATTATCGATATCCCGATCCAGCAGCCACGGAAGTTGATGGAAAAAGTCGTCTTGGGCGTTCAACGCATCCCGCACCACGGGATTGTCTGCGGAACGCGGGAAAAGCGCGGCTATGTCGGGATCAGGCTCGTAGTCGGAGCGATATGCCAGGCTCGGCATCGATATGTATCCGCAGGTGTGATGCCTTCTTGCAAACAGAAAGGCGCCCAATGCGAAGCGATGTGCTTTCGGTCGCCGATTCAAGGAGAGAAACTTCCTTGATCGTCGTTTGTCGTGGACGGAGTGGTCGGAGACGAGCAGGCTCGGGACCTTTAACTGGCGCCGGAAGACCACGGAAGAGTAAAAGACCATCCAGCTGAAGCCACCGACCCTGAGACCATACGAAACATGGTCCAATCGTCGTGAAAGCTCATTCCGGTATCGTATATGCGCCAGCGGATTCATGGTCAGAAATGTGAACCGTGACGGCGGCAAGCCTGTTTCCTGCAACGCATCCTCGACCCGTATGAACAGATCCGGCGCGTCCCCCGATTCCCAGGTATAGTCGAGGAGAACCTGCATGAGGGGATATCTTTCCAGCTTTGCGGCCAGATCCGCTAGATTCTCCTCGAGGCGCCATGTCTCGAAACCGCCGCGCAGACCAATCGGATACACCAGCTCCTGTCCGGAGTCGGAGTCTTCGAGCAGCACGAGTCGAATGCGCGACGCGAGTGGAGATAGAGCGATATGTTCTATCAAGGGTGAGTATACGACGCCGCTATCAACCCGATGGCAGTTGGGGGCAAAGCCCGAGTGATCGGCCTCGTCGAAGACGACGGTCAGTTTGTCACCCGTCATCCAGGCCTGGAGGAATCGCAGATTGTCATGAGGTGGAGCGCCATTCGCACCCGTCGCGTCTCCTGGTACCCAGGGGATTATCCCGGCGGGTCGTCGGCTCGACAAGCCCAACGGTCGCGCTGGACCTCGAGTTCGCCAAGAGGCTAGACTCGATCAATAATGCATGCAGGTTCCGGGTTGCCGTGAACCACTTCCGTTGAGCGACGAGGGCAGAGAGTGACAAAGACAATTCGCTGGTATGAACCCGTCTTCGGCGAAGAGGAGAAAAGACTTGTCTGTGACGTCCTGGACGGAGGCTACGTAAACCAGGGGCCCAGGACGCGCGAGCTTGAACAGCGCCTGTCGACCTATCTCGGCGTCAGGCACGTGGTGCTTACGACAAGCGGGACGGCGGCGCTGTTTCTGGCAATGGAAGCGGACAAGCGAGTACGAGGACTGACCGATTTCGAGGTTCTCGTTCCGGATCTTGCGTTCTTTCCCGCCGCAACGGTCGTTGAGCTGGCGGGCGGTCGACCTGTGCTTGTGGACGTTGAAAGTCATGCGTTCACGATCGATACGGAAGCTGCCGAAAGAAAGCTCACGTCGAGAACAAGAGCGATAATTCCCGTTCAGCTCCTTGGTCGAGCATCGGACATGGCCGCGCTGGACACAATGGCGCGCGCGCATGACTTGACGATCATCGAAGACGCCGCGGCATGCCTCGGTTCGATGCATGAGCAACGGCCCCTCGGAACATTCGGCAAAACCGGATGCTTCTCACTGCAGGCCAACAAGATCATTTCCACGGGCCAGGGAGGTTTCGTGGTCACGAACGACGACAGTTATTTCGAGAAGATGGTGAGAATCAGAGATTTCGGCCGCCTGGACAACCGGGAGCGATTGCATGAGGAGACGGGCTACAACCTGAAATTCAATGACATTCTGGCGGCGGTGGGCCTGGTTCAACTGGACCGCCTGGAGAAGCGGAAGTCTCTGCTCAGGGCGCAATGGCAAAGGTATGCAGATGAGCTTGCAGGTGTGCCACAAGTCAGATTTCCGACCGCTTCTTTGGGTAGCGGAACGGTTCCGATCTACGTCGACGTTCTGGTTTCGGATCGAAGCAACCTGGTGTCGTTTCTTCGCTCGTGCGACATTCATCCTCGAGAATACTGGGAGCCGCTCCACAGAAACCGGCCTTATCGGAATTTGGGTGATGATGAAGATTTCCCGATGAGCACGTACGTGGCGGATCACGGGCTCTGGCTCCCGAACGGCCCGGCTGTCGACTTGAGTGACGTCTCTGCGGTTTGCGGGAAGATCAAGGAATACTATTCGCTGTCATCGTCCTCGTCCGAATCGGCCACTTCGTTCTGATCGCCGCCATGCTTCGGCTGCTCCGGGATGATGGATACGGAAACTCTGAAGGTGTCCGACTCGTAGTCCTTCCCTCCCCTGTTGCCTTCGCTGAACACAATGAACTGCGTATCTTCCAGCATCCTCATTGCGTGAATCTCGTTTGGAGGGGTTGAAACAACGTCGGCGACGCCCAGGACCTCACATTTGGCGGCTCCGTGGGAACCGACAGATTTATACCAGTATTCGAGGGAACCCTTCGTTATCAGGACGTGCTGTATGGTAGCCTTGTGGTAGTGATTTCCCCGAACGGCGCCCCCGCGGGACTCGATCAATGCGACGTGGTTCACGTTCCGCCTGTAGAATACGTCCGCAATCCGCCCCCTGTCGTCGACGTGGCTTTCCAATTTTTCGTTACTGCCAACCCACACGTTACGTTTGTTCATACAGTCACTTGATCCGATCTTCAGTCGATCGCCCAGAGGTTGTCGGGGGACCTGATGCCGCAGTACGTCGCCAATATTCCCTGCCGGTATTATATGGAGCCATGGGTCGGCCGATCGTGATCACCGGCCATACGCACGGCACAAAGGTGCGTCATTGATCACAGGTTGAAAGCAGGACACGAGGAGTGAAGCCACAGGCCTCGTATCGGATCCAGACCGTCACCCCGGCACCTGTCTCCAGGCGCCGCGGAAATCACTGTCAATACAGCACTCCCGGGCATTCTCCCGGACTGCAAGCCGCTTCGTTCACTCCGTGCTCGACGGCGCGCGCATGAAGCGGCGGACGAAGCGCGCCAGGCGCGGCACCAGGTTCGGACGCTTCAGGCGCGCATCATAGCCCGCCATGCGCCGGTCGTTCTCCGCCAGGCACACGTCGATCAACTCGGCGGCATTGATGTCGATGCCCATGGATTCATGACCGGTGGCCGTGAAATTGTCCCCGCCCATGTCGTTCGCCGTGCGCACGCGCTCGACGATCAGTTGCACGAAAAGTGCGGCGCGGCGCGCATCGAAGATGGGCTTCTTCCACCACGGCAGGTTCTTGCGGTGCCAGGCCGCCCAGTTCACGAAGAACAGGATATGCCGGCACTCCTCCTGCATGACGGGCTCGAAGGTATCGACCAGCTCAGGCGGAAAGAAGCCCGAGCGCCTGGCGAGCTCGAAAAGCCCGAAAGCGAAGAAGCTGTCGACGCACTCACTGTAGCCGATCGACATGAACGCCCATTCGGTGTCCCGGGGCTTCGGGTAAGGCGGCTCTTCGGCAAGCGCGATGCCGTAGAAGGCGACCATGTTCGCCAGCACCTCCTTGTGCCGGTTTTCCTCGAAACCGTTGAGGTCGACGGCCTCCTTGAGCAGGGCATCGCGAAGATGCTCGCCGTAACTCAGCACGGAGATGCTCGCCCGTCCCTCGGTCTGTACCGCCATGTCCCAGAAGGGCAGGTTGACGAGCCGATCGAGCTCGGCGCCTTCGAGCCGGGGCCAGTCGATCACCGCCGGCTTGTACGGATCGTGGGTTTCGAGCAGCATGCGGCAGAACAGGCGCTTGTGCGCCTCGCTGCCGGTGCGCACCGGCCCGTCCTCGCCCCGCCAGACACGCGGCGTGGCCGTCTCCCGGATTGCGACGCTGTTGGTTTGTCCCGCCATACGGATAGGAAGAATATCTCCTGTGCCTCTTGCGCCATGGGCGCCCGTGGGGAAGATGTTAACAGAGAAACCGACTGTCCCCGCGTGAGGATGACAGATCGATCCCGGCAGGCGAGCCCATGCCGGCCTTGGTCATGAGACACCCGACGAGAACGATGGTACGTGACGTCCGGGGCGCTCACCGCCGCTCCGGCCGGTCGCCGGCAATGGAGCGCTGAGCGTTATCGAATACTATCCCCGGCGTTCGGGCGTTTGCGGCATACTCGTAGCCACGCGGGCAGCTCAATGGAGGCGAACGTGCAAAGAATAAGCGGGCACTACAACCAACTGGCGGGGAGAAGCGTCGAGCGCATTGCCGGCCTCACCGATGGATTATTCGCCATCGCCATGACCCTCCTCGTGCTCGACATAAAGGTACCCGACGCAGCGAACATCCACAGCGGGGTGGCCCTGGGGACGGCGCTGTGCGCACTGACGCCCCGGCTGGTCACCTACCTGCTGAGCTTCATGACACTGGGCATATTCTGGGTCGGCCAGGGTACGCAGCTCCGCTGTATAGAGCGTGCAGACCGCCACTTCACCTGGCTCCAGATCGCCGTGTTGGCCGTCGTGGCGGTTATTCCTTTCTCCACCGGTCTCCTGGCGGAGTTCATCACCTTCCGCCTGGCCTTGTTGTTCTACTGGGTGAACATCCTGCTGTTCGGCATCACCGTCTATGCGTGCTGGAGCTATGCGAGACGGGCGGGACTCTACAAGAGCGACGTGACGCCGGAGATGGAGCTCGCGTTCCGCAACCGCGTCATCCGCGCCCAGGCGCTCTACGCCATCGGAGCCGTCCTGTGCATCGTCAACACTTACTGGAGCATCGGATTCATCGTCGCCGTGCAAATCGTCTACGCCACCGCCCCGCCCGTCCGCTGGCTGCAGAAGCTCACGGGATGAGGCCCTGGCCGCCGCCCGGGCGCGTAAGCAACGCCTGCATCTACCGCCCGTGAGAAGGGTGGTTTATCCTTCCGGTCCTTTCACGGCCTGCTCCCTCAAAGAGCTCTGCATGAGAAATCCTGGAGATTTCGCAAGGGCGACGCGATGCTTCGTCCAACTCATAGCCACACCCAGGGGAGAGGGGCCTTGCCGCTTCGCGGTACTCCGTAATCACGCTGCCGCCCCTCGACCAGCGCAAGCGGCCCCCAACAGTCCCGCGACGCCATGAGCATCGTCCAGGCACTGGTCGGCCTGGCCGTCATGGTAGCGGCAGCCTGGGCGATCAGCGAGAACCGCCGCGCCCTGCCCTGGGCCACCGTCGTGGTCGGACTACTGCTGCAGGCCGCGATCGCGCTGGTGCTGCTCAAGCTGCCGGCGTCGCGCGGTGTGTTCCTGGCGCTGAACCATATGGTCGATGCCCTGCAGGCCGCGACGCGTGCCGGGACCTCCTTCGTGTTCGGCTACCTCGGCGGCGGCGCGCTGCCGTTCCAGGCCAGCGGGGCGGGCACCACCTTCATCCTGGGCCTGCAGGCGCTGCCGCTGGTGCTGGTGGTGAGTGCCCTGTCGGCACTGCTCTACCATTGGAGGGTGCTGCCGGCGGTCGTCCGCGCCATGGCCTGGGCTTTGAGCCGGTCGCTGCGCATCGGCGGCGCGGCGAGCCTCGCCACGGCGGCCAACGTGTTCGTGGGCATGATAGAGGCGCCGCTGCTGATCAAGCCGTACTTCGCGCGCTTGAGCCGCAGCGATCTCTTCGTGGTGATGACCGCCGGTATGGCCACCATCGCGGGCACCGTGCTGGTGCTGTTCGCGACCTTCCTCCAGGGCGTCGTCCCCGACCCGGCCGGACAGCTCCTGACCGCCTCGCTCATGAGCGCCCCCGCGGCGGTGCTGATCGCCCGTGTCATGGTACCGCCCGAGCCCGGGGCCGAAACCGAAGACTTGAGTCTCGACCGCCGCTATCAGGGCGCGATGGACGCCATCACCCAGGGAACGGCGGACGGGCTCAAACTGCTGCTCAACATCATTGCCATGCTGGTGGTGCTGGTCGCGCTGGTTCATCTCGCCGACACCGTTCTCGAGCTGCTGCCCGATGTCGCCGGCGGCCCACCGACGCTGGAGCGTTTGCTGGGTTTCCTCCTGGCGCCGCTCGCGTGGCTGATCGGCGTACCGTGGTCCGAGGCCGGCACCGCGGGGATGCTGCTGGGCCAGAAGATCGTCCTCAACGAGGTCATCGCCTACACGTCGATGGCCGGGCTGCCCGCCGGGAGTCTGGGTGAGCACGGCAGACTGGTCGTGACCTATGCACTCTCGGGGTTCGCCAACCTCGGCAGCCTCGGAATCATGATCGGCGGGCTGGGCGCCATGGCCCCGGAGCGGCGGGACGAGATCGTGGCGCTCGGCATGCGCTCCATATTCTCCGGCATCCTCGCCTCCTGTATGACGGGCGCGGTCGCCGGCATCATCGCAGGATGATGGATCGAGACGACCAACGCCCGGTCCGCGAGGGGCACCGGTCACCGGCTCGGTTGAACGAACAGCCGTCGCGCGCCCGGCAGAAAAAGGGCCGGCTCGGGTTGCTCAGGACCTGGCTTATCTGATCGCCCGGGATACAGCCAGCGTGGCTGAGGCCCAGATTCAGTGTGTCACGGGGCTTAAAGAGGAGCTCTCTTCTTTGGCGGCTGCAACTGCGGCGGCATATTCAGCCTTAGAAACCGGGGTTTCTTCAATGTAGATGAAATTGGCACGAATCAATTTTCCATCTAAACAGGCGTCGGGACCACGGCGAGCGTCGTCTCGCATCTCGAGTCCTCCATCGCCTCGATTGCCCGCCGTCCTGGTCGAGCGGGCCAGAAGGCCGTGAGCTGACGCATCAGGTCCCTCTTGACTTGTATATTAAAATAATTAATATATATTTAAATTTATCTAATCATTATCATCTAGTAGATGAACAAATCTGATTTTCCGCCAACGGACTGGCAAGAGCTGACGCGGCTGACCCAGGGGCGGGATTTCGTGATCGAGCGGGCGCGCCTCGCCGACCAGGACATCGCGATCGAAGGCCGGTTCGCCCTGCCCGAGCTCGCCCGCCTGAGCGCGGAGGACCAGGTCTTCGTGACGGCGTTTGTCTGCGCTCACGGCTCCATCAAGGAGATGGAGCGGATCTACGGGGTCAGTTACCCGACCATCAAGGCGCGGCTGAATCGCATTGCCGCCGGCCTGGCCTTCGTCGAGGTCGACCCGACGCCGTCGCGGAGCGAGGTCCTGGACCGTTTGGGACGGGGTGAGCTGACCGCCGACGAAGCCGTCAGGGAGCTGGAGGCGCTCCAGTGATCCCGTTGCTCGCCACAGTGCGGATCGCCAAACAGTCCGGAAAAGGGCCGCGCCTCTGGGTACCGCTGTTCCTGGTGTGGCTGCTGTTGGCGCCGCTCGTGCTGGTGTTGTTGCCGGTCGCTTTTGTCGCCTGCCTCATCGCACGGATCAATCCGTTCCGGGCATTCGCCGCAATCTGGAGCTGCTTCGTGGCACTGCGCGGTACTCGGATCGAGGTCGATACATCCGGAAAATCCGTCCTGATCCACGTCTTCTAGGAGAACGAGCCATGACCGATGATCGTCGTAGAATTCTGAACATGCTGGCCGAGGGTAAGATCTCTGCCGAGGAAGCCGACCGGCTGATCGGGGCGCTCGGCTCGACCGCCCCGCCGTCACCGGGCCGCGGCGGCGAGAAGCCGCAGCCCAGGTACATCCGCGTGCTGGTCGACACGGTGGACCCGAATGACGGCCCCACCAAGGTCAACGTCCGCGTGCCGATCCAGCTACTGCGGGCCGGCGTCAAGCTGACCGGTCTGATCCCGGCCGACGCGCGTGAGCATATGAACGATGCCATGCACAAACAAGGCATTGATTTCGACGTCAATCAGATCAAACCGGAGAACCTCGACGAACTGATCGACCAACTGAACGACCTCACCGTCGACGTCGATCAGGCGGACACGAAGGTGAAAGTGTTCTGCGAGTAGCGAGCGTATTCGGGTACCACTAGACTCGGACCCGGCACGAACAGAAATAGGCAAGCATGAACATCGAAAGATTCGATCATGTCGTCTTGACGGTCAAAGACGTCGATGCGACCTGCGCCTTCTATTCCCGGGTGCTCGGCATGAAAGTCTCGACATTCGCCGGGGACAGAAAAGCCCTGTCGTTCGGGAACCAGAAAATCAACCTGCATCAACACGGCCGGGAGTTCGAGCCGAAAGCGAAGCACCCTGTTCCCGGGTCCGCCGACCTGTGCCTCATCACGGCCGTTCCCATGGCCGAAGTGCTCGACCACCTCCGCGCCAGCGGCGTCGACATCCTGGAAGGACCCGTTCGCAGGACCGGGGCCATGGGCCCGATTACCTCGGTCTACTTCGTCGATCCCGACGGGAATCTTCTCGAGGTATCGAATTATGACGGCGTGTAGCACGGCACTGGGAGGCGACGGAAGCGATCCCTGCAGCGATCGTCGAGATGTCGGGCGCCTTCCCCACCAACAAGGAAGGGTTCGCCGGTAAGCACTTTTGTCCGTCGCGGGCAAAGCTCCTGGAGACAACGATGAGCGAGACAGATCCGTCGCCCCGGGCGTATCGCGAACGCTATATCGCGCTGCGGTCGAAGGCACGGGCCGCGAACGCGAGACGAGCGCCTGCAAGGCAGGTTGAGAACCCGCGGGTCATTCCAACCGATCTGATCGCGTTCGAGGAGTCGATTCCCGGCGGCCGGTACTGGACAGCCCGGCTTGCGAAAGGCCTCAGCCTGCGACTCGTCAACCTCGAAGGGGTAGGAAGCCTGGCAACGCTCCTGTGGAGTGCGCGGGACCCGGTCGAGCGCGTCAATCCTGCCGACACGTTGAAGGTTCAGTGGACCGCACGCATCGGCCGCGGAAAGATTCTGCTGTCCGACATGGGCCGGGCAATGGCCTCGATCACCGACGACACCTGTGGTCTGCACGACTGTCTGACAGGAGCGAGCACGCGCGCCTCCGATACCGCGAAATACGGGCCGGAGCCCGCACTGCGGAACAGCGAAGAGAATCTCCGTCTGGCGGCGGCCAAGCATGGACTCGGACCCCGCGACGTCGGGCCCTGTATCAGCTTCTTCGCGCCGGTGGTGACGGACGATGCGGGCCGGTTCGGCTGGCAGCGCGACGCGGTCGAGCCCGGCGCCTACGTCGACCTCCGCGCCGAGATGGATCTCCTCGTGGCGTTGTCGAACTGCCCGCACCCGCTCGACCCGTCTCCCACGTGGCGCGCTGCGCCGATGCGGGTGATCGCCTGGCACTCACCCGAGCCCCGGCCCGATGACGCCTGCCGCACCGGCACCGAGGAAGGGGTGCGCGCCTTCGAAAACAATGCCGCGCTCGCTGCCCAAGGAGGGTTGTAGTGAGCGATATCGTCGCCTCCTCCCTTGACCCGGAAACTGCGGTCCACGATCACATCGTGCCGGCGCGCCTGTCCTGGTCGGGCACCGTGCGCAAGGGCCAGGCCATCCGCATTGTCGACAGCGAGGGCCGGCAGGCGGTCGATGCGCTGTTCTACAATGCCCACAGATTCGAAGAGCGCTACAGTGCGCAGGGAACGCTCGCAGCACAGGGTTCCGCCTACATCTCGACCGGCTCGAGGCTGCTCTCGAACGAAGGCCGGGTGCTGGCGGTAGTGACGGCAGATACGGTCGGTGGGCACGACACCTCCGCAGGGGCGTGCTCGTGCGAGTCCAACACGGTACGCTTCGGTCATCACACCCGCCACATGCACGCCTGCCGCCAAAATTTCCTGCTCGAGCTCGCCAGGTACGGCATGGGCAGACGCGACATCGTGAGCAACATCAATTTCTTCATGAACGTGCCGATTCTCCCGAACGGCGAGCTGGCCATAGTCGACGGTACGTCGAAGCCCGGCGACTATATCGAGCTGCGCGCGGAGATGGACGTGCTGTGCGTCCTCTCCAACTGCCCGCAGGTCAACAATCCCTGCAACGACTTCAACCCGACGCCCATACGGGTTCTGATCTGGCACTCCGTACAATCCGTCCTCAGATAGGTTATTCGCCGACAGTGTGGCATGGGAAGAAGGCGGCCGCCGGCGACAGGACCCCGGCCCGGCGCCGCCTCCCCCTGATTCGGAAACGACGCCTTTTGCCCGTCCGGCAAATCCGTTAGAATTTCCGTTTGTTCCTTCAACCTTGGCGTCCATAAGAGCAAGAAGACTTTATGCGCTGTCGACGGATGGCTATCGCCATCACTTCTCGACTATCTGCATTTTCTCGAGTTTGACTGCGGATGACATGTTTGTTGATGGTCCCGACGGCAAATCGACATCCTCGAACCGCATCACGGATTCGGTCTCCGGCTTCCTGGAACTCATCGGCCGGTTTGACAGAGAGCCCTTCCTGAAGCCGATGGTCACCTGGAATCTGAGCCAGATTATCGGCAACTATTCAGAAGTAAGCGAAGCACTGCGTGGCTCTCGCTTCGAGTGGGGCCTCGACGAGACCGAGTTTCGGTGTCCCGGGGCTTCGGTAGTAAGGCGGCTCCGGCACGCGTGATGTCATAGAAGGCGCCCCTATTCGCCAGGACCTCCTTTATCCCTTCCCACGATAGGAAGCTGGACCAAGGCAACGATTGGCGAGAGGCCCAAGACAGATTGAGCAAAGTGATTAGCCAGATCAGTTCGAAGAGTCGCCTGCCGTGAACGACCATTCATCCATTGGATCACCGGTGAACCGCCGCAAATTCTTGACCGCGGTCGCGGCGACCAGCGCTCTGGCACTCGTTCGGCCCAATGCCGCGGCAATGGCAGCGGGGATCGACAACGATAAGGCATGCGATGTCCTGGTTTATGGCGACACCAGCGGCGGCGTGACCGCGGCTGTTCAAGCCGCCCGATCAGGTAAGTCGGTCATCCTCATTGCTCCGTATATGCATCTGGGAGGCATGACCAGCTCCGGCCTCGGTATGACAGACGTCGGGAGATATGAGACGGTAACGGGCCTCGCTCGTGAGTTCTATCACCGCGCCTACCAATACTACACCCGTCCCGGCGCGTGGCATTACGAGGAACGAGATCATTTCTATGAAAAGACCTGGAACTGGAAGTACTTTAGAGTCGACGGAGCACTGGCTCAGAAGATTCAGATGCAATTCCTGTTTGAACCGCATGTGGCCGAAGAAGTCTTCAATCAAATGGCACAAGAAGCGGGCGTTCGGGTCGTGCCGGGAAAACGGCTGGATCTGATCAACGGTGTGACCAAACAAGGAACCAGGATCGTATCGATTCGCATGGACGACGGAGATCGGTTCGCCGCGGCACAATATATCGATGCAACATATGAAGGCGACTTGATGGCGCACGCCGGTGTCAGTTACACGGTTGGCCGTGAGCCAAACAGCAAGTACGGCGAACAATACAACGGCATCCGTCCGGGTCGCTCCACCAAGGTAGATCCCTACGTTGCTCGTGGGATGACATCCAGTGGACTTTTGCCGCGTGTACAACCCGATCTTGGCGGCAAGCCCGGAGACGGTGACGACGGCGTTCAGGCCTACAACTATCGCCTTTGTCTGACAAACATAGAACGTAACCGGGTGCCGATCCCGAAGCCTCAGGACTATCACCCGCAACAGTATGAACTACTGGGTCGCCTCCTTCAAAGGCACCCGGATATCAAACCCGAAGAATACAAATCGGTCTTCGTATCCTTCGGGGGACGCCGCGGCCACTTCGTCAAGATGAGCAAGACGCCTAATTTCAAGACCGATTCGAACAATGCCGGTTTGTTCTCCAGCGATATGGTCGGCGCCAACCAAGCATGGCCGGATGGCGACTATGTGACACGCCAGAGGATCGCAAAGAAGATAAAGACCTACGACATGGGACTACTCTGGTTTGCGGCACACGACAGCAATGTGCCGAAAGTGGTTCGTGAAACCATAGGCCAGTGGGGCCTGGCCAAGGACGAGTTCCAAGACAACGACCATTGGCCGTACCGGGTCTATGTCCGCGAAGCAAGGCGGATGGTGGGAGAATACGTACTGACCGAGCATGACGCGCGAGGTCTGCGGACATCAGACGATGGCGTGGCGCTGGCCTCTTACCCTATCGATTCGCATGCCGTCAAGTATTACGTTGGCCCGGGCGACAAAGTGTGGATAGACGGCGGCATGTCGCACAGAAGCAAAGTGTTCCCGATCAGTTATCGGGCGATCTGCCCGAAGAGGAACGAGTGTACGAACCTCGTCGTTATCGGCGCGGTTTCTGCCTCGCACTCGGCCTTCAGCTCGATTCGGATGGAACCGGTGTTTATGATGGTCGGCCAGGCCGCCGGGGCTGCAGCCGCGATCGCCCATACCAGACAGGTCGATATGCAAACTGTCCCCTACAGCATGCTGCAAGAACGACTGACGGCGGACGGGCTGTTGACGGCCTGGCCGCCGCCCGACGCGAATAGATAGACGGACTGCCGGCCGGCAGGCGCCGAAGCAGGTTCAACGCTCGAAAGCCGTGTCCAGGACAAGGTAGGTGAGATCGGTTCTGTGACCGCCGTGGCGGGCGAACGTTTGCCCGCGCCAGGAACCACGACCATCTTTCACTCATCCGGCATGTCCTTTAGAATTTCCATGCTGTCCTGTAACGGTGGTGTCCATGAACTGAGGAAGGGGCTTATGCGCTATCGAGGTATAGTTGTAGCGATCACGCTGTTGTTCCCGCTGGCTTTCCTGCCCCAGATCATTCCGGTGGGCTCCGCGGCGTCCGGTAGCTGCGAAAGGATTGTCGGCAACTGGGCCTGGTTCCTCGGTGGAAAGGTAACCTTTGAGGCAGGCTCTTACGCCGTGTGGACGCCGCCCGTCAGCAGTCTCCCACCCGCCGTGGGTACCTGGCATTGCGCCCGGACCGATGGGACCTACACAGTGACGTGGCAGAACGGATTCGTCGACACCTTGAGGTTGTCCTCCGACCGGAGTCGGCTCAGTGGCACCAATTCCGCCGGAGTTCAGGTCTGGGGCCGGCGCCTGTCCACGCCGGGCAGCGCCAATCCGGTGCAACAACGCAGTGTTGCACAGAAGGCTTCTCCAGGAGCGGCCTTGCAGGCGAAAGTCCAGCACTTCCTTCAGCAGGGGCTGCAAGCATTGCTCCCGAACAGCGGGACGTCCGGGCAATCGAATACCGGTACCAGCAGTGGCAGCAGTGTGTGTACGTCGCTGAACCAGAACGGATGCTGGCACACCCTCGGACGGGGCGGCGCCGGTTACGAACAGCTCAACCAAAGAAAGGGAGCATTCCGGTAAGCGCTGCCGGCTGCGAGCTCTTCCTGACTCGAGAGGTGACGGAGAAGGCGAACCCCCATGAGGTTCGCTCCGCATCACCGCGTCGGGAAACGCCGCCGCCGGGCAGTTCGAAGTGCTTTCGCGGGTGGGACATCGCCCGCACCCCAACGCCCGGATTCCCACCCGGGCCGTTGCGCTGGAGGGCTGTGTTAAGGTGTTGCAGGCCGGGGCGTCGGGTTCCGGCAAGTGACCGAGAGAGGCCCGAATCCGGACCCTGCGCCGTGCGATGAGCAACGAACCGAATCCGAGTGATTTTCTGACGGCGCTCCGCGCCGCAGACCCGCACGACATCGACAGCGACGAGACCCGGGACTGGCTGGACAGCCTGGCCGACGTCATCCAACGCGACGGACTGGAGCGTGCCGAGTACCTGGTCAGCCGCCTGATCGATGCGGGCCGCCGCGCCGGCGGAAGATTTCACACCCGCCACACCACGCCTTATCGCAACACCATTCCCGTCGACGCTCAACCGGCTTATCCCGGGAATCTGGATCTGGAACACCACCTCACGGCTATCCATCGATGGAACGCCCTGGCAATGGTCATGCGCGCGAACCAGGCCCATCCCGAGCTCGGGGGCCACATCGCCACTTACGCGTCTATCGCCGACCTGTTCGAAGTCGGATTCAACCATTTCTTTCGGGCACCGTCGGCCGAGCATTCGGGAGACCTGATCTACTTCCAGCCCCATGCGTCGCCGGGGCTGTACGCCCGCGCTTATCTCGAGGGAAGACTCACCGGGGATAATCTTGCCCATTTCCGCCGGGAGGTCTCCGGCGGGATGGGAAGAGGCCTGTCATCGTACCCCCACCCCACTCTGATGCCTGGATTCTGGCAGTTTCCCACCGGGTCCATGGGACTCGGCCTGCTCACGGCTATCTACCAGGCGCGCTTTCAACACTATCTTCAGAACCGCGGCATCATCCCGGCGAGCGACAGGAGGGTGTGGATCTATGTCGGCGACGGCGAGATGGACGAACCGGAATCGCTCGCCGGCATCTCGCTGGCCGCGCGGGAGCAACTGGACAACCTGGTCCTGGTGGTCAACTGCAACCTGCAGCGGCTCGACGGCCCGGTGCGAGGCAACGGCAACATCGTCCAGGAGCTCGAGACGCTGTTCGCCGGTGCGGGCTGGAACGTGATCAAGGTGCTGTGGGGCAGCAACTGGGATCTGCTGTTCGCGCGCGACAAGGGCGGCTGGATACTCCGACGGATGGCGGAGGCCGTGGACGGCGAGTTCCAGAAGCTCGGCGCCACCGACGGGCTCTACAACCGGGAGCATTTCTTCTCCCGCTACCCGGAGCTGGCGGCCCTGGTGGCGAACATGTCCGACGAGGCCATCGACGGGCTGATGCGCGGCGGACACGACCCGGTCAAGATCTTCGCCGCCTACGACGCGGCGGTGAAGCACCGGGGGCAACCGACGGTTATCCTTGCACAAACCTGGAAGGGCTACGGCATGGGCCGGTCCGGGCAGGCCGCCAATGACGCGCACCAGACCAAGAAGCTGGCCCGGGCCGATATCGAGCACTTTCGCGACCGCTTCGGCCTGCACCTCAGCGACGAAGCTCTGGACAACGTGGCGCTGTACCACCCCGGTGAGAACAGTCCGGAGGTGCGCTACATGAGGGAACGCCGGGACGCGCTCGGCGGCTGGCTCCCGCAGCGACGGCAAACGGCCAGGCCGGTCAGCGTCGCAGACCCCGGTCCGTACACGATGTTCCGGGAGGATTCCGGCGATCGCGCCTTCTCGACGACCATGGCCTTCGTGCGGCTGCTCACCAAGCTGATGCGGGACCGCGAGCTCGGCTGGCGAATCGTGCCGATCGTGGCCGACGAGGCGCGCACCTTCGGCATGCAGAACATGTTCCGCGAGTTCGGCATCTATTCCCCCTGGGGCCAGCTTTACACTCCGCAGGACGCCGAGCAGCTCGCCTTTTACCGGGAAGACGTGAAGGGCCAGATTCTCGAGGAAGGCATCACGGAGGCTGGGTCGATCAGCTCCTGGATCGCCGCCGGGACGGCCTGGTCCCACAGCGACGTGCCCATGCTGCCCTGCTACATCTTCTACTCGATGTTCGGCTTTCAGCGAGTCGCCGACCTCATCTGGAATGCCGCCGACAGCCAGGCCCGTGGGTTTCTGCTCGGCGCCACCGCCGGGCGCACGACGCTCTCCGGAGAGGGGCTGCAGCACGAAGACGGCCAGAGCCACGTCTACGCCGCTACGGTGCCGACCTGCCGGGCCTATGACCCGGCCTTTGCCTTCGAGGTCGTCGTCATCGTCGAGGACGGCGTGCGACGGATGATGACCGAGGGACAGAACTGCTTCTACTACATGACCCTCTACAACGAGAACTACACCCATCCGGCTATGCCGGAGGGCGCTGAGGAGGGTATCCGCCGGGGCATGTATCTGCTGCGCCGCGCTCCGCTCGCGGAAAACGCGCCGCGCATTCAGCTTCTGGGGAGCGGAAGCATCCTGCACGAAGTGCTTGCCGCGGCCGATCTGCTCGAAGCGGAGTTCGGTGTCGCAGCCGACGTGTGGAGCGTCACCAGCTTCAGCGAGCTGCGCAGGGACGGCATCGCCTGCGATCGCGCCAACCTGCTGAAACCCGGCGAGGCCCCCGCCCTGCCCTATATCACCCGCCAGCTCGGTGAGCATCGCGGCCCGGTGGTAGCCGCCACCGACTACGTGCGAGCGTATCCCGACCTGATCCGCAACTGGATCCCGCGCCGCTACTGCGTGCTCGGCACGGACGGCTTCGGCAGGTCCGACACCCGCGCGGCGCTCCGCGATTTCTTCGAGATCGACAAACGCTACATTGCCCTGGCGGCGATCAGGTGCCTCGCCGAGGAATCCGAGATCCCGGTGGAAACGGTCGCGTGCGCCATTCAGCATCTCGGAATCGACCCGGACAAGCCCGATCCGCAGGGATAGAAACCGTCGCGAGGGCCCGGGCCACGCGGATGCAACCCGCACGGGCCTGCTTCCCGGCAGCGCGGTCGATTTTCGGTGAGACGCGGCGGCTCCGGGTTCTATGTCTGGTCGGGGGTCCCGCCGACAACCAGATCGAAGCGAGCACTCAGCTCGGCGCCACCGGACGCCGGTCTAAATGCCGCCACCACCAGTGAGCGGCGTTCCGCAGGAACGCTCTTGAACACGAAGTCCTCGGCGTTGCGCGGCTCGCCCTCGATGTAGAGCTGAGTGATCAACCTCTGCGCGCCGGGCACCAGGACCAGGATATGAATATGCGGGGTGCGGCCTGGATAGGGAACCGGTCGGATCGTGCGGAATCGATAGCCGCCCTGCGCATCGCTGACGGTATGCCCGTGTCCCTGGAAATTCTCATCCAGCGGTACGTCGCGGTGGTCCCGTGAGTGATGATAGCGACCGTTGGCGTCGCACTGCCAGATCTCCACCCGGGCACCGGCGACGGCGTGACCCCCGGTGTCGAGGACGCGGCCCGTCAGGTCGGTGATCCGTCCTGCCGCGACGCCATTGCGGCCCTTTACGCGGGTAAGGTCGTTGTCATCGTCAAGGGGCAGCCGCTCGGGATAAAACGGGCCCGATGTCTGTCGCGGCGTCGGCAGGAGTGCCGCCGCCCACGCCCGGTGCCAGCTAATCCCCAGGGCCCCGATGAAGGCCAGCAGTTTTCTACGCGACGATTTCGTCGAGGAATCGTTCAATCCATGGTGTCTCACCTGTCCACCCGGTCGCTGTCGGTTGTATTACAGGCTTCGTTGATTCGGTGTCCGGTCATCGCGTGCCGTCTACGCCGGAAAGGCCTTCGAGTTTCCGGAAACAGATCGGGAAAGTCGCCGAGAACGGCATCATGCGCCGCCTCCCCGTCGGAATCAACCTGTATGCAGACGGCTTCGTTTACCTCGTCGAGCCGGGCCGGACTCTTGCTTCGAGCCGCCGTTCGTGACAACCCGGGTCCGCGGGATAGAAACGAGTCAGACGACGGTCACCGGTACTTTGCCGATCCTGGCCTGCCAGCGGCGCGGGCCGGTGGCATGGATGGATTCGCCGCCCGAGTCCACGGCCACGATGACGGGCATGTCCTCCACTTCGAGCTCGTGGATCGCCTCCATCCCGAGGTCCTCGAAGGCGAGAACGCGGGATCGCCGGATCGACTTCGAGACCAGATAGGCGGCGCCGCCGACGGCGATGAGGTACACCGCGCGATGACGCCGGATGGCCTCGATCGCCTCCGGCCCGCGCTCCGCCTTGCCGATCATGCCGAAAAGGCCGGTTTGAGAGAGCATGATCTCGGTGAACTTGTCCATGCGCGTCGCCGTGGTGGGGCCGGCGGGGCCGATCACCTCGTTTCCTACCGCGTCGACGGGTCCCACGTAGTAGATGAACCTGCCCTTGAAATCCACCGGCAGATCCTCACCGCGCTCGAGCCGATCCCGGATGCGCTTGTGCGCGGCGTCCCTTCCGGTAAGCAGCTTACCGGAGATCAACAGCCTCTCCCCGGCCCGCCAGCCCTGCAACTCCTGCGGCGTCACGACATCGATGTCGATTCGCTTCGCGCCGGTGTCGCCTACCCTCGCGACCTCGGGCCAGTCCTCCAGTGAGGGAGGCGTGAGCTCAGCCGGTCCACTGCCGTCGAGCTCGAAGTGCGCGTGCCGGGTGGCGGCACAGTTGGGAATGATCGCAACCGGCAGGTTCGCCGCATGGGTCGGATAGTCCAGCACCTTGACGTCGAGCACAGTGGTGAGGCCGCCCAGTCCCTGGGCGCCGATGCCGAGCTGGTTCACCCTCTCGAACACCTCGAGTCGCAGGGATTCCGCGGCAGACTGTGGACCCCGCTCGCGCAGCTCGTGAATGTTTATGGTTTCCATGCAGGCCTGTTTGGCGAGACACATGGCCTTGTCCGCGGTGCCGCCGATCCCGATGCCGAGGATACCCGGGGGGCACCATCCGGCACCCATCTTCGGCACCTCGCCCAGCACCCAGTCGACGATGCTGTCTGACGGATTGAGCATGGCGAAACGCGCCTTCGCCTCCGAGCCGCCTCCCTTGGCCGCAAGCTTCACCTCGACGCGGTCTCCGAGAACGACGTCCATGTAGATGACCGCCGGCGTGTTGTCGCCGGTGTTTCGGCGCGCGCCGGCGGGGTCGGCCACTATCGAAGCTCGCAGCTTGTTTTCCGGATACCCATAAGCACGGCGCACACCCTCATTGACCATCTCCTCGACGCCCATGGAAGCATCCCATCGCACTTCCATGCCGATTCTCAGGAAGACGGTGACGATGCCGGTGTCCTGGCACACGGGGCGGCAGCCTTCGGCGCACATGCGCGAGTTGATCAGGATCTGCGCAATGGCGTCCTTGGCGACGGGGTTCTCCTCCCTGCGGTACGCCTCGGTCATCGCATCCACGAAATCCCTCGGGTGGTAGTAGGAGATGTATTGAAGCGCGTCCGCGATGCTCTGGATGAAATCATTCTGACGGATGGTTGTGGTCATGGACAGGTCTCTCGAGCCGGGCCGCGTCAGCGTACCACACCACCTTCGGCTGATCTTCAGGGAAGCTCTGATTAATCGTCGTTGTCACTGCGAGCGCAGCGAAGCAATCCAGGATGCCTGCCACTCCACGCTTTCTGGATTGCTTCGTCGCGTCGCTCCTCGCAATGACAGCGCTTCCCTGGATAGCAACCCTGCGGCCCCTCCGCGGCATGTCCTCCCGTCAGAAGCGGGTCTTGTTCATCAACGGCTGACCCCGGCGTCCGATTTGCACGATCAGCGCCCTCGTCGCCCTGGTCGCACTCGCGTTGTGCGCCTCCATCGGATTGCCGATGGGCTCCCGGTACAAGGAACCCGCCTTGATGGTCCGGGGTTTCTTGCCTTTCTCGCGGACGACGAAGGGGCCGCTCAGCACGTAAACATAGACGGGGCCGGTGTGATAATGCTGCGCGCCCTTCCATCCTGGAGGAAACGTGACGCGACTGACCGTCACCTGCTCATCCTGCACGCCATGCAGGGGCTCCTTGAGCAGAAGGTCCTTGATTGAACCCGGACACTTGTATTCCTGCTGGTCCCCGGAAGCGAGCACGGTATTCCCCGTGTTCGAAGCCGTCAGCACGGCGGTTAACAGAAAAGACACCGCCATTGTCGATCTATGCATGTGTCCGTCCCCTCCGGACAACGCATCTTCCCGAGAAGAACCGCCATCCGGGATGTGTGAAAGTGATGAATCTACTGCCGGACGGAGCGAATCACTTTGCCGGAACCTTGCTTTTTCGTTAAGATCACACTGTCGTTCCACCCAGAAACCGTGTGCCGCAAGCTACGCGGGGAACGCGAGTGATTGTTGCCTTCGGACACCGCCGGCTCGATGTCGATCGCCGCGAGCTCCGGCGCGACGGCGAGTTGATCGAGCTTCAGCCCCAGATGTTTGACCTGCTCGTTTATCTCATACGGCAACGTCACCGGGTTGTCAGCAAAACCGATCTTCTCAAAGCGGTGTGGCAGGGACGAGTCGTTTCGGATTCGGCAGTGGCGGCGCGCGCTGGCCGATAACGGCACCGAGCAGCGGCTCATTCGAACATTCGCCCGCAAAGGCTTCCGCTTCATGGGCGACGTCACGCCGATACCGGCGCAGACGCTGCAGGTTCCCGGCAGGACGGCCCGGGACTCATCAGCCTCCCCGAACATCTCCAGCGTGCCGTCGATCGCGGTGGCACCATTCACGAACCTCGGCGACGACGGCGGACTCGACAAACTGGCGGCCAGGCTGGTGGAGGAGATCGGCCGCCCGCTGCTGGAAGTAGAGTTCCCCAGTCACATCATGCTGCTTCTCTTACCTCGCTACTCCGGAAGACTCACCCGACGCGGGCCATCAAGCCGGCACTCGTGATCGTCCGTGTTGCTTCGGCCGCGCACAACATCGAGCGCTCGAGGTTCTCGTACAGGCCGACGAACCCCACGGCCGCATTGTCTGCCCGGCCGATGACAGTGAGGTCGAGACGCCTGCCCCCCCGACATCGCCGTACATCGCGTCGGCGAAATGAATGTTTCAATAGCGGCCATTCGAGGGCGACTCCCGTGGCCGGCAAGGGCGGCCCGGCTTGATGGTAGACTTACCTGAATTCCAACAACTCCGGCGTGGGGCCGTTCGATGCGTCGTTCGACACAACGGCTGTTATTGCTGCTTGCCATGGTGCCGCTCTCGCTCCTGGCATTCGCCTTTATCTACATGCAGGGGATGGCCCATCTCGAGGGCCACGCCCGCACCATCTGGGAAAGTCTGGAGTGGGCGGCGGAGACCCTGACCACGACCGGCTACGGCCACGACGCACATTGGCAGGATCCGCGCATGGTGTTGTTCGTCATCGTCGTGCAGTTCACAGGCCTGTTTCTGATCTTCATGATCCTGCCTGTCTACGTCCTGCCCTTCCTCGAGGAACGGTTCGAGGCCCGGGTGCCGAGGGCGCTGCCAAAGTTCGAGGGCGAGATACTGATATTCGAATACGGGCCAACGGTCGCGTCGCTGGTCGCGGAACTGCGGAGTTTCCATCGCCCTTACCTGATCGTCGAGTCCGAAGAGCCCGTGGCGCGGCGCCTGCTGGAGCGCGGCCACAAAGTCACGCTCATGGACTTGAATGAAGATCGATTCCGCCCCGGTCAGTTGACGGGCGCCCGGGCGCTGGTGGCCAACGGCAGCGACGACGAAAACGCAATCCTGACCATGGCGGCCCGCGAAACCGGTTTCGAAGGGCAGGTGGTCGCGCTCGCGGAGGATCCGCTGCACCGCCACGCGATGACCAAAGCCGGCGCGAACGTCGTGTTCACGCCGCGCCATGTACTGGCTGGGGCGCTCGCCGCCCGCGCCAGCCAGCGCATCAGTCCGAGTGTCAGCGGCGTGCAGCAAATCGGCGCCAACATCGCGGTGGCGCAGCTTCGCGTCACCGCGGACAGCCGTCTTGCGGGGCGCACGCTGGATGAAGTCGGGATTCGTGAAACGATGGGCGCGACGGTCATCGGCCTGTGGCACGACGGCAAACTCATCGATCAGCCGAACGGCGACACGCATTTGCATGCCCGCTCCATTCTCATTGCCATTGGCAGCCACCCCGCACTCGCTCGACTCGGAGAGCTCGCCACGGCAACACCGCTCGATGGACCCCTCGTTGTGGCGGGCTACGGCGAAGTCGGTGCCAAGGTCGCGGAATTGCTGCGTGACGCCGGTGAAGAAGTGCTGATCGTCAATGACCGGGCGGAGGACGGTGTCGACATCGTGGGCAATCTGCTGCGCCGCCAGACACTGGAGACCGCCGGTATTCGCAATGCACGTGCCGTCATTCTCACCATCGGCAACGACAGCGAATCGCTGTTTGCCGCGGCCATCCTGCGCGACTACGCGCCCGACGTGCCCTTGTATGCACGGGTCAATCTCGACCAGAGCGTGGAGCGGCTGCATCGCCTGGGCGTCGACTTTGCCCTTTCTGTCGGACAGGTGTCCGGGCGACTGCTGGCGTATCACCTGCTGGGCGAGGATTACGTCAGCGTCGAGCCGAGCCTCAGGATCGTGAGCGCGAATGCCGACAGACTCGTCGGCAGCCATCCGTGGCGGGCCGGCGTGCGCGAAAGGACGGGATGCCAGATCGTCGCCGTCGGGCGTGGCGCCGAGGTGTTCGTGGAGTTTGATCCGGACTTCACCATCGCCGAAGGCGACATCCTCTATGTCTGCGGCAGTGAACAGGCGCTTGCAAGATATTTCGAGGCGTATCCGGTATCGCCAACGACCCGGCCTGAGCCCTCGTAAGCTTCCCTGTCGGGAGGGCCGTCGCACGTGCCGGAAGTCCGACCCACCAGCGACGTCCCTGCTGCTCCCTTTACCTCGCTACTCCTTCCGCGCGAAAAGTATATGGGATATTCTTCCCACGGGCCGGTCGGGCTGCCGGTGAGACATACCCTCAGCGGGAATATCGAATGAACGGCAACACCTCGCAATCGGACGTCGCCATGAAGGGCGGCGGCTACTACTCCCTGGCCACCAAGGGGGCGAAGGATGTCATCGACGCCGCGACCCCGCTGGTGCTGGACGCCATCGACCGCATGCGTCTCGCGACGCAGGAGCGGCCGTTCGTGTTCTCCGACATGGGCTGCGCCGACGGCGGCACTTCCCTGGACATGGTGCGCACTGCGGCGCGCAAGGTGCGCGCCGCGGCGCCCGGGCGCGAAGTCTGCATCGTCTACACCGACCAGCCGCGCAATGACTACAACGCACTGTTCCAGATCGTGCACGGCCTCACCGGCGGCGAGTCGGTCACCGGCAGCGACGAGAGCGTGCACGTGCTCGCCTCGGCTACCTCCTTCTACCGGCGCATTCTGCCGGCCGGCACGCTCGACCTGGGCTTCTCCGCCACCGCCATGCACTGGCTCTCGCGCAAGCCCTGCAATATCACCGATCACGTGCAGGCCGTGGGGGCGTCCGGCGCCGAGCTGGCCGCCTTCGCCGAGCAGGGCCGGAGTGACTGGGAGACCATATTGCTCGCCCGGGCGGCGGAGCTGGCCTCCGGGGGGCGCCTGGTGCTGGTGAACTTCTGCCGCGACGAAGATGGGCGCTATCTCGGCAACACCGGCGGCGTGAACATGTTCGACACCTTCAACGCGCTCTGGCTCAGGCTGCTCGACGAGGGCGTGATCACGCGCGAGGAATACGTGAACATGACCCTGCCGCAGTACTACAAGGACCCGGACGAGTTCGCCGCGCCGCTCGAGGATGCGGGCGGGCCGGTGCACCGGGCCGGACTGCGGCTCGAGCATGCCGAGACCCGCGTCGTTCCCTGCCCCTTCGCCGCCGACTTCGACCGGCACGGCGACGCCGCGCGTTTCGCGCGCGAGTACGTCCCGACGCTGCGCTCGTGGACGGAGGCGACCTTCCACGGCGCGCTTTCGCCGCAACGCCCCGCCGACGAGCGCCGGCGCATCATCGACCACTACTACGACAGCTACGAACGCCTGGTGCGCGAGCAGCCCGCCGGCCACGGCATGGCCTACGTGCACTGTTATATGGCGGTACGCAAGATGTGATCAGACCGTCCCGCCGCGACTGTCGTGCAGTGTAGATAGAGACTCATGTCGGGTCCGCGCCGCGTTGCGCTCCAGGGTGCTTCGATAGGACGCCAGATAAGGCGCAAGCAGGGGGTCCATTCCCGATTCAATACCGCGTACCGTGCTCGCGGTGAAGTGAATAAACGTTATGTTCCACCTGCCGTTGATCAGCACAGTGCCGTCTTCCTGCAATTCCCGCCGGCACTCTGTTTGATTCCAGTTAGCCACGTTGCAGCCTCGATCCCGCAGGATTTCAACCCCCTCGAAATACACCGGCAATAAATCGAGATAGGCCTGGTCGTTAAACAGCCCTTCGTGCGGCACCTTCTCGCAGCAGTACGCGCAAGCTCGGGCCCACCATTCCAAAGCGCTCCGTCCCGCCTGGGTCGCCCCGATGAAACCCGCATTGAACAAGCCGTCGGTTCGAAGGAGCTTGAAGTTCCTCATGTCCTTTTCCGGGTCCCCGCAACGCCAATGGGGCGAGAGCAAGAGCGCTGAACCGTGGAGTGCTTCCGACAGAAACTCAGGGGAGGCAAAGAAATACAGGTCGGGATCAAGAAAGAAAACCTGGCTGAATCCCTCATCCAGAAGACCGGTCAGGAAGACGGCTTTCATGGACCAGCGAAAGCGATCGAGGTCGCCCTGATGGTACTTCCGGGCTATCTTCCTCCCTGTTCCAACCTTGCAGTATCGTTGCCAGAACCGGATGTCGATTTCGGGATTAGCCCTGGCCAGGGCGCCTCCATCCTCCTCCCTGTCAACGATCAAGACCCTCAGCGAGACGTGCGGACAGAAGGCGCTCAGGGAATCATACAAAGAGAGCGCGTAGTGAATATAGTCCGCGGTTATGATTGTACAAAAAGTCGTATCCGATTGTTCCCGCGATTCGCTCAATGACATCCCGGCACCCTTCAATTACTTCGCCAACCGTTATGTGGCAGCCACTTTTGCATATAGGAGAAGTGGTTCTCTTATTCGGCTGAGACCGCCCCGCAAGCACGCAGTCTGGTTTCCTTGTTGCCGTCCGAGCTCAGGAATCGGACGCATCGAACTGCTGCATCCATCTCTCGATGGGGCCCTTCTTGATATGAACCTCGCACTGTTCGGAATTGTCTGCCCAGTGTTCAATCGCATCGAGGTCCTCCCTTCGCACCGTCGGCAGACCGGTCTCTCTGGAAATCTCGCGTGCGCGATTGTCCACGCCAATAATCAAACCGCGTCGTCCGGACTTGAGACACTCGATGCCGCCGTGAAGGCGTGTACCAATGTAGTCGAAGGAGCCGGGCCGGACAAGCAGGGAATCCAGTGCGTCGAGGGTGTTCTCGAGCAAGTGCACTCTGTTTCGGATATTGAACAGAACGTGGCACCCGTACCGAAGATCTCCGCTGCCCTGAGGCCAGAAGATGATTTCCCTGTAGCGCCTGGCCAGACATTCGACCAATGCGCGGTCCGCCTTCTCATCCTGACGGTAGTCGGTCAGCGTCAAGAGCACTCGATCGGATGGCTCCTGTGTATTGATCACCCTCGGCTCGCCGGCCCAGTCCCATAGGGTCGGACAGGACGTGTTTATCACATTTGGAAAACCCGCCGAGCGCAGTTGGCGTTCGGTGTAGCCGTCTCGCACCGAATGATTTGCCTTGTGCGACAAGACCGAACGCAACAGAAATCTCGTGAAAGCCTGAGGCTTGTCCTGGTACCTGGTCCAGCCTACGCCGAGCAGAATCGCCCTGTGTCGAAAGGCCATCACTCTACCGGACACTTTCCACTGACGCCGCCTGCGCATGTTCGAGCTCAGCAGGTTGGATCCACCCACGAAGCGATACTCCGCATCCCTTATCTGCCTGCTGGCGGATTCATTCGGTGGAACGTGTGAAGAGATCGATGCGATCTTCACCGACGGTCCGAACAGACCCCGCAGGTGCCGCTCAATCGCCCGCCAGATGATGACGTCTCCCAGATTGTCGTTCGGAGTGCCCGAATGATCCTTGATGGCGGGGTTGAAGACGACAATAGGCGCCCGCATGGCTCTTACCATTCCGCTCCCCGGGTCAGGACGAACCTGACCCGCTCCATGACAAGATCCATCAACACACGCGTTCGCGCCGGGAACCCGTGTGGACGGTCACCTCGGGCACCAGCCAACACCGTCGCAGCAGTGGCACCCGCTCCGGCGGCCGTCACATCGTGTGAACCGGGTTCATCGCGCTATCCCTGCAGCAACGCGTCCAGGACTCCGGCGGCCTTCTGCGGCCCGCCCGCAGCCCGCATCCGAGCGCTGGTGGCCGCAAGACGGGCCTTCAGCCCGGAATCGGCCAGGCATGCTTCGAGTTTCCCGGCCAGATCCTTCTCGGTCCAGTCGTAGCGGGGAAGCTTGAAGCCGTGGCCGGTCTCCTGTGCGCGGGTGGCGTTGTCATGGCCGTCCCAGACAAAGGGCATGATGATCGCGGGCTTGCCGAAATAGAGGCATTCGGTGAAAGAATTGTTGCCGCCATGGTGGATGACGGCATCGACCTTCGATATCACCGAGGGCTGGGGGAACCAGCTTGCGATAATGACATTGGGCGGGATGTCGGCGTACTCCGCCTCATAGTCGCCGACATTGACCAGCGCGCGATACGGCAGCCCGGCAATCGCCGCAATGATGCGCTTCATGAGCGCCGTGTCGCCGGCCCCGAGACTGCCGAAGCTCACATAGACCAGAGGCGCGTCACTATTGGCGGTGAAACGCGGGATCTCATAGGGCTTTTCCTGCCGCACGCAGCCTTCGAGGTACTGGAAGCGGGAAGGATCCAGCGGGTATTTCCGCTCGAACTTCACCGCCTCGGGGTAGAGCAGCAGGTTCATGTGGGGCGAGGTTTCGAAGAACTGCCCGAGGGGATAGGGTGTCTCGCCGCATTCGGCCAGGAAGGCGTTGAAATCATCGTGAAGAGGCTTGATGACCGCGTTGAAATGGGCGCGGTAGGCCTCATGGCATGCGAAATCCTTCGCACCACAGCCGGACAAATGCGGCGGGATCTGCGGATCCTCGATCTCGTTCTCCGAGCAGGAAACGATACGCACCCAGGGCACGCCGAAACGCTTGATGGCGGGAAAGAGGATGACGTTGTCGACACAAATCAGGTCGGCCCGGGTCCGCGCCAGCACGCCGGGCAGATCCTTTTCGGCCCACTTCGCACTGTCGACGATCGCCGCCCAGCAGTCCTTCACGTAATTGTCGACTTGGTCGTAAGGGGATTTGCGGAAATTCGGAATCTGGCTGTTGATGAAGTCATCCCAGAATCTCGCCATCTGCTCGGGCGGCATCGGCTCGGAGAGATTCACGGGGTGGGCTTCGAAGCCGTAGCCCTCGTAGACCGGAACGAAACCCGGATCGGACAGGAAGACGGCCCGGTGCCCGAGCGCTTCGACGGCCTGGGCGATGCCGACCGAATTTAGTGCCGGACCGTAGGCCGCTTCAGGGAAGAACGCGATGGTTTTGGTCATGCCCTGTCTCTCTTGTGCCGCGAGTCACCGGTTCGCCCGCTCTCGGACTCGCGGGCGAAACATAGGCGGTGCGCCGCGCCGGCTGTCAACCATCAACAAGAATAGCCCAATTATCTCCCGCGCGACAGGCGTCCCCAGGCCGGATGAGCAGGAGAACGTCGTGCCTCCACGCGAGAGCGTCGCTGCGACCGGCATTCGCGCGCCGCGATGATCGTTTCGTCGAAGCCGTGCTTCAGGAACAGTGGCCAACGAAGGGCCGAAATGGCCGCCGGCGGGTGTGAAACGGTTCAGAGCCTGGCGAGGTCGGCGGTGAAGCGGGCGAACACCTCGGACGCGGCGCCGTTCATCGCGGCGACGAAGTCGGCCACAGTGTCGCCCTCGACATCGCGCTCGATGCGGTAGCTCTTGAGTATCAGCAGCTTGCCGCTCCTGCGCTGGCGCAGCACCAGCTCGATTTGCAGGATCGCCTGCCCCGGCTGCGTGCCGACGACGCGCTCCATTCGCTTGATCCCGCCGGTGATGACGTAGTCCGGGCTCGCCCGGTCCTCCGGGGCCACCACTTCGCGGGCAATGCCGGCGGCGCGCAGTGCCCTGATCAACGCATCGCGCAGCATCACCGTCGGCGACTGGGTCCAGAGGTGGTAGTTGTAAGCCTTGAGCTCGAGCGCGTCGGCACTCGAGGTGTAGACGATCGGCCGGTCGGCGGTGACGCTGTCGGCCTCGAAGCGCTCCACCTCGACCACGCCGTCGAGCTTCGGCTCCGGCAGCGCCTTCGGTGGCGTGATGTCCAGGCGATAATAGTGGTCCGACGGCACCGGCTGCGTGGCGCACGCTGTCAGTGTCAGAAGCAGGATCGCGGCCATCAGCGCGCGGCGGATAAAGCCACCACGCGGGGGCGCCGCACACTCCACCGACAACGACCGTCGGTCCTGCCTCCCGTTCTCCACCCGTTGCATCATTGGTGAGCCGCCTGGTCCGGCGCCGCCTTGCTGCCGAGCAAGAGACTCGGGTTCTGGCGGATCTGGCGGGTGAACTCATTCATATTCCGGGCAGCGCTCTCCAGATTCTGATTGATGGCATCGATGTGCCGCGCGATGGATTCCGTGATGTACTGCGCCTGCGACAATGTCTGCACGGCGTCGCCCTTCTTGTTCAGCAGATCGTCTGCATCTGCGATGGTCGAATTCAGCGCAATCAGCGTCTTGTCGAAGTTGTGACTCGCCGTCTGCATCGTCGTCATGATGTCCTCGATCTTGCGCTGGTTGGCGGGATCCAGCAGCACCGTCATGCGGTCGACCACCTCGTTGGCCGAGGCCGATGACCGCTCGAGATTGTCGGCGATCTTCGGCAACCGGTCACGCACCGTTGCCACCGTGTCGCGGGTATCCTTGAGGAGCCCGTTCAAATTGCCTACGGACTGGTCGATCTCGCCGCCCGCCCGCAGCAGCTCGTTGATACCCGCGGCGGTCTTGTTGAGGTTGTCGAGCAGCGGCCGAAGCTCCGTCTGCGACAACTTGCCGAACTCGCCGGCGACGCTGGATAGCGCCGAGAACATGTCGTTCTGCGGCTCCGAGAGCACCTCGGAGCCCGGCTTCAGCGCCGTGCTGCTTTCGCCGGCATGGATCGCCAGCGTGACCGCAGCGAGCAGGCCGGGGGCGGCGATCCTGGCTTTGCTGTCCACCGGAATGCGCCAACCCCGGACGACGTCGAAGTCGACCCGGAAGTTCATGTGTCCGCCCTGCGACACCGGTTTCACGTCCGTCACCTGGCCGATCGGATAGCCTTCGTAGACTACCTGTGTGCCGAACTTCACGCCGCTGACGTTGTTGTAGATCGAGTAATAGCTGTCGGTGGCGCCCGTGCGTCCCGTCAGCAGGGCCACCGCCACCACCATACCGACCAGCGAGGCAAGCACGAACAGTCCAACGAGAACATAGTTCAGTTTGGTGCTTCTCATAGGTCGACCCCCGTCGTCACCGTGTCGCCGGTGAGCCGGGCGAGGTACTCGTCGGGATCGACGATACCAGCCTCGGGCTCCCGGTTGAGCAAGGCCTGCACCCGCTCGATGGGCGACGCCATCACCGC
The DNA here is from genome assembly GCA_049583715.1 of Arenicellales bacterium. Lineage (GTDB taxonomy): Bacteria > Pseudomonadota > Gammaproteobacteria > Arenicellales > JAANXG01 > JAANXG01. Next base: position 32,284 of record JBAUWJ010000043.1, read on the forward strand.
CTCCGGCGTGCCTGTCATCAGGATATCGCCCCGGTCGAGGATAGTGATCCGGTCGGCGATCTTGAAGGCGCTGTCGAGCTCATGGGTGACGACCACGATAGACATGCCGAGGGCGTCGCGCATGTCGAGAATCAGGTCGTCGAGTGCCGAGGCGACCACCGGGTCGAGCCCGGCGGACGGCTCGTCGCAGAACAGTATCCTCGGGTCCATCACGATGGCGCGCGCGAACGCCGCGCGCTTCACCATGCCGCCCGAGAGTTCCGACGGCATCAGATTCTCGAAGCCGCCGAGGCTCACCACCTCGAGCTTGAGACGGACCATGATCTCCATGGTCTTTCGGTCGAGACCGGTATGCTCGTAAAGCGGCAGCATCACGTTCTCGCCGACGCTCATGGAGCTGAACAGCGCACCGCTCTGGAACGCCACGCCCAGCTTCCTGCGCAGCTCGAGCATCTCCTGGCGCGTCAACCGATCGATGTCGCGGCCGAGGATTCTGACCTCGCCGGAGGTCTTCTCCTCGAGTGCCATCAGGTGGCGCAGCAGCGTCGACTTGCCGGAGCCGGAACCGCCCATGATGACCATCACTTCGTTCTCGAGCACGTCGAGGCTGACGCCGTTCAGGATACGGCGCTCGCCGTAATGGGCCACCAGGTCCGCCACCTCGATGACCTTTCCGGGACCCGTGGGCGGTCTCGGACGCTCCCGGAAGGTGTCGAACTTGCGGCTCATGAGCAGGGCGGCCTCATCAGCGTGCGGTGAGGAAGGCGAACAGCATGTCGGTGACGATGATCGCCGAGATCGCCTGAACCACCGAGCGGGTGGTCGCCTTACCGACGCCTTCGGCACCGCCGCGTACGGCGGAGCCGTTGACGACGCCAATGACCGCGATCAGCACTGCGAAAATGGCGCTCTTGCCGATGCCGTGGGTAAAGTCCGCGAGGTGCAGGATGTCGAGCGTGTCGTGCGCGTAGGCGGCGAGCGAGATACCGAGGTCGAGCCTCACGTAGAGGCCGGCGGCGAGCAGGCCGACGAAGTTGGACATGAGGGTCAGCGACGGCACCACGACCATCATCGCCAGCAGCGGTGGCACCACCAGGAACCGGGTTGGATTGATGCCCATGACCTTGAGGGCGTCTATCTCCTGGTTGATCTTCATGGTACCGATGCGCGCCGCCAGCGCCGAGCCCGAGCGGCCGGCAACCAGGATTCCGGTAATCAACGGCGCGAACTCGCGCACCATCGAGAACGCGATACCGACGGTCACCTGGCTTTCGGCACCGAAGATGCGCAGGGTGTGAATGCCCTGAATCGCCAGCATCACGCCGATGGTCGCCGCCAGCATGGCAACGATCGGGATCGCATGGATCCCCGTCTCCATGATCTCCTCGACAATGGCGGCGAGCCGCACCGGCTGGTGCTCGCGCCGGCCCAGCACCAGCCAGTAGATGCTTTCGGCGATGAGGGCGCCGCCGTGGCCGACCTCCTCGACGAAGTCGACGGCGGCACGCCCCACGCTTTCCAACCGATGTCCGACGGTATTGACGGCGGATTTCCCGGTCATGGCCTCCCCCCTCAAAAGCCGCTCACAGGGAGCAGTGTCAGCCCAGCTTCGCGATCGCCGCCGACACGTCGTCGGCGATGACGAAGACCTTGTCGAGCCGCGCCAGGTGGAGCACCCGCATGGCCCCTTCGCTGACCGCGGCCAGCGCCAGCGAGCCGCCTGATTTGCGCGCCTCCTGAAGGCCCTCGACCAGGGAGGCGATGCCGGACGAATCAATATAGCTAACCCCGGACAGGTCGACCACCACCGGCCTTCCCCCTTTCGCCGCCGCCAGCAGAACCTTGCGTGCTTCCGGAGAATGCTGAAGGTCGACGTCACCGGTCAGCCGCACGACAGTCGCACCACCGTCGCGCTCAGTAGAGTGTTCCATTCGCTGCCCTCCCCGGCTCTCGGCCACCTATTCGGTCAACCGTCAATTCGTTTCACCATGCGCAGCAGATTTCCGCCGCCGAATGGCGGCGGCAGGAACTCCACTTCATCCATGACCTCGCGCATGAAGTGGGTACCGAGACCGCCCGGGCGGATCGTGTCCAGGGGCCGCGGCTTGACCTGGCTGGTGTCAATGGGCTCGGCGAAGTCGCGCAGCAGTAGCA
>JBAUWJ010000044.1:0-6912 GCA_049583715.1 Arenicellales bacterium
GTAAGGGATTGATCAGAGCTTCCCTAAGTCCGACGGGCTCCCAGACACGATGTGGGTCGGAATTCATTCCGACTATTGTCTCAAGTCGGAATGAATTCCGACCCACAGGCCCCCGGGCTTACGCCACCTGCTGGGCCGAGCGGTCGGACTTGGTGAACACCAGCTCGTCACTGCGCACGTCCACTCGAATCACATCGCCGGAGGTGAACTTGCCGCCGAGGATTTCCTGGGCGAGCGGGTTTTCTATCCGGGTCTGGATGGCGCGCTTCAGCGGCCTGGCGCCGTAGACCGGATCGAAGCCCACCGCGGCCAGCTTGTCCAGCGCGGCGTCCGACAGCTCGAGGTCCATGTCGCGAGCCTTGAGCCGGTTGCGCAGATACTGCACCTGTATGCGCGCGATCTCGTGGAGCTGCTCGCGCCCGAGCGGGTGGAATACCACGATGTCGTCGATGCGGTTCACGAACTCGGGGCGGAAGTGATGACCCACGACCTCCATGACCGCCGACTTCATCTTCTCGTAGTTCTCCTCGCCCGCCATCTCCTGGATCATCTCCGAGCCGAGGTTCGAGGTCATGATGACCACCGTATTGCGGAAGTCCACCGTGCGGCCCTGGCCGTCCGTGAGCCGTCCGTCGTCCAGCACCTGCAGCAGCACGTTGAACACGTCCGGGTGCGCTTTCTCCACCTCGTCCATCAGGATCACCGAATAGGGCTTGCGCCGGACGCGCTCGGTCAGGTGCCCGCCTTCCTCGTAGCCGACGTATCCCGGCGGTGCACCGATCAGCCGTGCCACGGAGTGCTTCTCCATGTACTCGGACATGTCAATGCGGATCATCGCGTCCTCGCTGTCGAACAGGAACAGCGCCAGCGCCTTGGACAGCTCCGTCTTGCCGACACCCGTCGGTCCCAGGAACAGGAACGAGCCGTAGGGCCGGTTGGGGTCCGACAGGCCGGCCCGCGAACGGCGGATGGCGTCGGACACCGCCTTGATGGCCTCATCCTGGCCGATGACCCGCTTGTGCAGCGCTTCTTCCATGCGCATCAGCTTCTCCCGCTCACCTTCGAGCATGCGGGATACCGGGATGCCGGTCCAGCGCGACACGATCTCCGCGATCTCCTCGTCGGTGACACTGTTGCGAAGCAGCCTGGTCTCGGTCTGCTCGGAGCGGCCCGCCTGCTCGAGCTGTTTCTCCAGCTCCGGAATGCGCCCGTACTGCAGCTCGGACATGCGCTGCAGGTCGCCGGCGCGCCGCGCCGTCTCCATCTCCGAGCGCGCCTGGTCCAGCGCCTCCTTGACGTGCTGGGTGCCGGCCACCGCGGCCTTCTCGGATTTCCAGATCTCCTCGAGGTCCGCGTACTCCTTCTCCAGTGACCTGATCTGGCTCTCGAGGTCCGACAGCCGCTTCTTCGAGGCCTCGTCGCTCTCCTTCTTCAGCGCCTCGCGCTCGATCTTGAGCTGGATGATGCGCCGGTCCAGCCGGTCCATCTCCTCGGGCTTGGAGTCGATCTCCATGCGGATGCGGCTCGCCGCCTCGTCGATGAGGTCTATGGCCTTGTCCGGGAGGTTGCGGTCGGTGATGTAGCGGTGCGACAGCGTCGCGGCGGCGATGATGGCCGGGTCGGTGATGTCCACGCCGTGGTGCACTTCGTACTTCTCCTTGAGGCCGCGCAGTATGGCGATAGTGTCCTCGACGCTGGGCTCGTCCACCAGCACCTTCTGGAAGCGCCGCTCCAGGGCGGCGTCCTTCTCCACGTACTTGCGGTATTCGTCGAGCGTCGTAGCGCCGATGCAGTGCAGCTCGCCGCGGGCCAGCGCGGGCTTCAGCATGTTGCCGGCGTCCATGGCGCCCTCGGCGGCGCCGGCGCCCACCATGGTGTGCAGCTCGTCGATGAACAGGATGATCTGCCCTTCCTGCTTGGCGAGGTCGTTCAGGACGGCCTTCAGCCGCTCCTCGAACTCGCCGCGGAACTTGGCGCCGGCAATCAGGGCGCCGAGGTCCAGCGACAGCAGCCGCTTGCCCTGCAGGCCCTCCGGCACTTCATTGTTCACGATACGCTGGGCAAGACCCTCGACGATGGCCGTCTTGCCGACGCCGGGCTCGCCGATCAGCACCGGGTTGTTCTTGGTCCGGCGCTGCAGCACCTGGATGCAGCGGCGGATCTCGTCGTCGCGGCCGATGACCGGATCGAGCTTGCCCTGCTCGGCGCGCTCGGTGACGTCGATGGTGTATTTCTCGAGCGCCTGGCGCTGCTCCTCGGCGTTCGGGTCGTTCACGGCCTGGCCGCCGCGCACGCTGTCTATGGCCTTCTCCACCGCACCCTTGCTCGCGCCGGCCTCGGTCAGGATCTTGCCCACCGGCGAGCGGGGATCCTCCAGCACCGCGAGCACGAAGAGCTCGCTGGAAATGTAGGAGTCCTTGCGCTTCTGGGCGATCTTGTCCATCACGTTGAGCACACGCGCGAGGTCCTGGGAGATGTGCACGTCCCCGGCCTGGCCCTCGACCTGAGGCAGACGGTCCAGATGCTCGCCCAGCGCCGAGCGCAGCTTGTTGACGTTGACGTCGGCCTGGGTCAGCAGGTGGCGGACGCTTCCGCCTTCCTGGTCCAGCAGCGCCACCATGACATGGGTCGGCTCGATGTACTGGTGGTCCCGGCCCAGGGCAAGACTCTGGGCGTCCGCCAGCGCCATCTGGAACTTGGACGTGAATTTATCCATCCGCATGGGAAATTCCCCTTAATTTCATAGTCATTTTGCAAATATGGGGCGAGGCCGGCGGTATTCAAGCAACCACCTTTATTTCGCGGGCTTCCGCCCGGTTTTGGAATGATGGAGATCAAGTTCCCCATTCCCGACGATCTTCGGCGTTCCCCGGGGCTTTTACAGTCGGAATGAATTCCGACCCACAGGGGCGGCGTGGAGGGCACCGAAGGCCTTCTTCCCTGTGGGTCGGAATTTTCATTCCGACTGAAAGAAAGTCGGGCTGAAGCCCGACCTACAGGGGGCACGGTTCAATCCGGAGAGCGCATTCCCGGCAGAACCGAATGAGGTGCCTGGGAGTCCCTAGCACCGGGCCACGGACCGGCTCTCCAGATATGAAGCCAAATGGGCAGCGAGATCCCGTGCGTCGTCCTCAGCGCCGTGGATGAAGCTGGACTTGCGGCGGCGGAGGAAGGTGAGCCCCAGCACGTACATGCCGGGTGCCGCGGCAAGGCCCCCGTCGTGGCGGACGCGGCCCTTGCGGTCCAGGACCGGGACTTCCAGCCAGGAATAGTCCGGCCGGTAGCCGGTCGCCCACAGGACCGTGCGGATGCCGGCCTTTGCGAAATCGATGCTGAGCGGCGGGGACTCCTCCACCCGCGTCGCGGGAAACCGATGCGGCTCGTCGACCTCCGCGCCGACCCCGTCCTCCCCGGCCCATTCATCGATGGTATCCAGGAGACGGCGCATCTTGAGATCCGCCAGGGCACACACGTTTCGCAGGGAGCCCGAGAACTGCGCTTTCCCGCTCCCCACCCCCGCAAAGCGCCCGACCAGCTTCACGCCGATGTCGGTCAGCGCATTGAGATCGAGAGTGGCTCGCCCGGGCGTGCCCACGAGCTGGGGCGAGGGTACGTTGCGGGCCCGGACGATGTCGTCCACCTCGTCGTAGCGCTCGTCGAGTATGCCCGCGACATCCATCCACCATTGGATGTCCCGGCCGCGGTAGACGCGCGGCATGCGCACGTGCTCGCCGACGGCAAGGGTCACCGGCTGTCCGGAACGATGTATCTCGTGGGCGAGCTGCAGGCCGGTCGCCGAGGCGCCCACCACCAGCACACCGCCGTCGTCGAGCTGATCCGGGTTGCGGTACTCCATGGCACTGAGCTGGGCGATGTCCGCCGGCACCGCAGTGCTCGCGGCCGGAATCGAAGGAGCATTGCACGCACCGCTCGCGAGCACCACCGACCGGCAGCGCCAGTCCCCCCGGTCGGTGCGCACCTCGTAGCCGCCGTCAACGGCGCGGACCGAGGTCACCGCGGTTCCAGTCTCGGTCGGGGCGGAAATGAGGGCGGCATAGCCTTCGATGAACTCAACGAGCTCCGCCACGCTCATGAAGCCGTCCGGGTCCGGACCACCGTAGGCATGACCCGGCAGCCGGCTCTGCCAATTGGGGGTGAGCAGCCGCAGGGAATCCCAGCGCTCCGTCTTCCAGCTATTTGCGACCTCGCCGCGCTCAAGGACCACGTGGTCGATCGAGCGCTCCGCGAGGCAGCGGCTCATCGCAAGGCCGGAATGACCCGCGCCGATGATGACCGTGTCGGCCTTTCGAACGGGACTGCTCCTCGACTTCGAGTCGGCGCTCAGTTGACTTCGACGGTAACGTTGGTCGGGTTGGTCACGATGTCGAACACGGCCGAGCGCTTCTGGGACTGCGCCACCAGGGCCTCGATGTCCTGCTGGGACGCGTCGGCGTCGATCTCGTACTTGACCTTGATGCCGTCGAAGCCGTTGCGCACGTCGCTGTCTATGCCCAGGATTCCCTGGATGTTCATGCCTCCCTCGATGGTCGCTTTCACCGAACGAAGCTGAATCTCCCGGTTCTGCGCCACGGCGGCGATGCCCGCCGTCAGGCAGCTCGCCAGCGCTACCAGCACATATTCGACGGGCGTGGCGCCGTTGTCCTCCGACGCGAAGACCTCGGGATGATCGGCATCGAAGCTGAATTCAGTCCTGTGCTGGTGGTCCTCGCCGAGCCCGAAATAGCTCGTCACCACCGACTTGCTGTGGGTACCCTTCAGCCATTGGCAAGTGGCCTCCCACCGGAATTGAGCCGCCTCCGGCGCGTCGGTCAGCGCCTGGCGCGCGTTCAGCAGGGCTTCTACGTTTACGCCATTGTCAACTCGGGCTTGTGTCATATCCAGATCCTCAGTGGGGAATGAAACGTCAGGGTTTGATACGAACCGGCACCGCATGGTGCTCGATTGAGCCGTAGACCTACGGCGACCTGTTCCTGCCTCCCAATATACTAGGAACGCCCGGCCATCAACAACGGTCGTCGGGGATGTCGCGGCGCGAGGCGCCGACGGGCCTGGTCATCAGTATCCAGTCCCCGCCATGCCGGCAGCCCGGATAGGGTGCCACCGGCACGGCATCAACGGCCTCGAAACCCATGCACTCGTACATCCGTTTCGCAGGGGTATTCTCCGAAGCAACGATGAGGCTGAGGAGTTCGCAGCCCTCCGACCGGGCCCGGGCGGCCGTGTCCTCCATCAGACGTCTCGCCACTCCCTTGCCCCGGTGCTCCTCATAGGTAGCGATTGCGTTGATATACCAGCTTCCCGGCGCCTTGGCTTCCAGGAGCACCGCCGCCCGCACGGCTTCGGGGTATTCCGAAAGATCGCCGATCTCGTAGGGGTCCGGCTGGCGATAAGCCAGGATCATCCCTAAGAGCGCGCCGCCTTCCGCGCAGACTCTTGCGTTGGTATAGCTGAAGTTGCCTTTATTCCTGGCGGCGCGCCTGGCGCCGACCTCCAGAGGTGACTCGTTACCCTCCGCCATACCCTGCCACAGATACTCCGGCAAACCTTCACCGGCCAGGTTGATCAGGTACGCCAGATCCCTCGCGTCCGATTCGACGGCATCTCGTATCTCCACGGCACCCTCCGCGCCACGCACGGCAATGCGTGGTGTTTCAGTTCAGGCACAGGCACAAATGATACTGGCAGACGTGTTCTATCCGAAGCGGCCGGCCGAACCCGAGCCGCTCAGCAACCTGCCACGGCCCAGCTCCCGTGCCGGCGTTCTGCACCGGCAGGGGCATCTTCCGGCGAGGATGGGCCTCACATCTGCGGTATCGGCAGGCACTCCATAATCTCCACAGAATCTCCGGGGAAGATCGCGAAGTGCGGGTGCCCTTCGAACAAGCGCGCGGCCGCGTCGTACGACTCCGCTTCAACGACCGTATACGCCGCCAGGTTGTTCCTGATATCCGAGATGCCCTCGGCGGAGACTCGCTTGGTCCTGCCGAGAGGCGCCCCACCCTCGACGATCGAGGCCTTGTGGTCCTCCACCCATTTGTGCCAAGCCTCCATACCGGCCCTCTCGCGTCTCTTGCGCTCCTCCGCGCTCAAGGAATCCCACTTCGCCCGCGCCTCCGCGGTGCCAATGTACACAGCCAGGAACTTCTTCATAGGGTGCTCCGAGTTGAAAAGTGGTTACGAGGCCTGGGACACCAGGCCTTCATCACTGGTCGAGTCAGCCGGCTGGAAATCGACATTCGGCGCCCGAGGAGAGCGATTGGGACGTCACTCCGGGTACAGCTCCACTTCCCCTTCGATCTCCTCGGGGATGCCGAATGGCAGCTCGGCCAGACCGACGGCGCTACGCGTCAGCGCCCCGTTCCGGTCCGAATACATCCATGATGAGGTCGGTGAAACCATTGATGACACCAGGCATCTGGTTGAATCCGGGCGCCGCATTGACCATGCCGAATACCCGCATCCAGCACGCAATCCGGTCCAGGCTGCCCAGCTCCCGCTTAAGGCTGCCGAGAATGGCCAGTCCCATCCGCCGTGCTGAGTCATAGGCCTGCTTCAACGTTATCTCTGCGCCAACCTTACCTAACGGCTCCGCCACACTTCAGTTCGCGATCGTCGGGCCGTGGCCTGAGATCATGGCCCGACCGACGACGCGCACCCAGGGGAAAGGCAGCTTGACGCCCGGAGGCAGCTTCAGGGGCTCAGGCAGCAAATAACCCAGGCCGGACAATCGGTCTTCAACTGCGGACACCGGACGCCGTATATTTCGGCGAAACGAGCATGTTGATCTAGCAGCCTGTCGGACTGAGGTTGCCGGGCAAACGGCGGAAAGACTGTAGGGCGCTCTGAATCATCGGTTTGCTCTGGATGCGTGGCGGACGAAGGGTAAATGGG
>JBAUWJ010000045.1:0-2721 GCA_049583715.1 Arenicellales bacterium
GGGTCGATGCGACTCGTTGACAAGCTCATCAGGCGCTCGGCGCGCTCCCAGGCGACCCTGCCGCTGAAGGATTACCTTGGAAAGAAGCTCAAGGAGGCCTATTACAACGCGGAGGTCCTGTACCGGATCGAGAGCAAGACGGCGCCCCTCAATGTGCGGGTGACCCGCGGCTCGCCGCGGCGGGTGAACCTGCTGATCCCCGAGATCAACTTCAACAGTTTCTACGGCGGTTACATGGCCAAGTTCAACCTGGCCAGGAAGCTTGCCGCGGCGGGATACCGGGTCCGGCTGGTGGTGGTGGACCCCTGCGTTTATGCGCCGGAGAGTTGGCGGAGCGCGGTGCGCAGCTACGCGGGACTGGAGGACATCTTCGACAAAGTCGAGGTCGCCTACCAGGGCGACCGCGGGGAGACTCTCGAGCTCAGTGAGAGCGACCGGTTCATCGCCACGACCTGGTGGACCGCTTACCTCGCGGATCACGGCTCGAGGCTCCTTCAGGGTCCCCCCTTCGTTTACCTGATCCAGGAATACGAGCCTTTCACGTTTCCCATGGGCTCCTACTTCGCCATGGCCCGCCACTCCTACGACTTCCCCCATGCCGCGTTGTTCTCGAGCGCGCTGCTGCGCGACTTCTTCGAGCTGCAGGGTGTCGGCGTCTACGACGGCAGGGAAGACGCAGGTGCCGGATATTTCGAGAATGCGATCGTCGCCTTTGCTGCGGAAGAGCTCGAGGGGGCGGTGCGCACCGCAGACGCCGGGGCGGGGAGGACCAGGAAGCTGCTCTTCTACGCCAGACCCGAGGCGCACGCCACGAGGAACATGTTCGAGGTCGCTTTCCTGGCCCTGTCGAGGGCCATCAGGGAAGGAGTTTTCGACGACGCCTGGGAGTTCCACGGCATCGGCAGCGGACACGGGAACATCGCGCTGCCGCGGGGCAAGACCCTGAAAATGCTCGGCAAATTCGCCTTGACGGAATACCGCCAGGCGCTGCTTCGCTACGATCTCGGGTTGAGCCTCATGTACACGCCGCACCCGAGCCTGCTGCCCCTGGACATGGCGGCGGCCGGTATGGTCGTCGTTACCAACACCTGCATGAACAAGACGGCGGAGCGGCTCACGGAGCTGTCCGGCAACCTCATCGGCGCGTCGCCGCACATCGACGGCGTGTTCGAGGGCCTCAGGCGGGCGTGCTCGCTCTCCGAGGACGCCGAACACCGCCTGTCCGGCGCCCGCGTGAACTGGGCGAACGACTGGGACCGGTCGTTCGACGCAGGCATCATGGACCGGTTGGCGGGCTGGCTCGAGTAACCCATCGCGTCCGTCCGCAACCGCGGATACCCGATCCTTCGCCTGTGATGAGACTTGCCCTGGTGATCGTGAGCTACAACAGCGGCGACCTGCTGGAACGCTGTCTGTCGGCCGTGCAGGCCCAGACCCGGCCGCCGGATCGGATCGTCGTCGTGGACAATGCCAGCTCGGACGACTCCGTCAACCGGGTGCGCGAGCGGTGGACCGGGATCGAAGTGCTCGAGATGGAGCGCAACATCGGTTTTGCCGCCGCGAACAACCGGGGCCTCGAAGCCTGCGGCGACTGCGACTGGGTCGCCCTGCTCAATCCGGATGCGTTCCCCGAGCCAGGCTGGCTCGCATCGATGTCGGGCGCGGCCGCCGATTTGCCGCGCGCCGGGAGCTTCGCGAGCTGCCTGCTCAAGGATGACGATCCCTCGAAGCTGGACGGAATGGGGGATGCCTATCACGTTTCCGGACTGGTGTGGCGAATCGGGCACGGCGAGCCGAGACCTCCGGGCGGCGCGAGGCGAGAGGTCTTCGCCGCCTGCGCGGCGGCGGCGATGTACCACCGCGACGCCGTGCAGGCGGCGGGCGGCTTCGACGAGAGTTACTTCTGCTACAACGAGGACGTGGACCTCGGCTTCCGCCTGCGACTGGCGGGACGGGCGTGCTGGTACATCCCGGACGCGGTCGTCCGGCACGTGGGATCGGCCGTCACCGGCGCGCACAGCGATTTCTCCCTGTTCCACGGTCATCGCAACCTGGTTTGGACGTACCTGAAGAACATGCCCTCTGCGTTGCTGCTCCGCTTCCTGTGGCAGCACCTGCTGCTCAACCTGGTGACCGTCGTGGTGCTGACCGTACGGTATCGGTCCACGGCGGTGGTGCGCGCCAAGCTGTCGGCCCTCAAAGGACTGCGGCGGGTCCTGCGCCAGCGCCGCGGCATACAGGCGGTCCGGACCTGCTCGAACGGCGAGCTCCTGGCGGTGATGACGCAGGGATGGTGGCGCTGTTATTTCCGGCGCCACATGAGCGAGTGATCCCGGGTGGTTTGCGTCGCGCATCGGGATGACGACAAGATGAGCTCCGAGGTCGTGGCGATCATCGTCAACTACAACACCGGTGACCTTCTCGCCGGGGCCGTGGAGTCCGTGTTGGCGGGGTCGGCGCAAGCCGCGGTGGAGGTCGTGGACAACGCCTCGACGGACGGAGCCGTCGAGACCGTGCAGGACAATCCGTCGTATCGAGGGAAGGTCACGGTCACGGTGAACGACCGTAACCGGGGCTTCGCCGCCGCCAACAACCAGGTCATGCGCCGGCGCAACGCGAAGTACTACCTCCTCATGAATCCGGACTGCGTTCTCGAGACGGACGCGGTCCGCGAGTTCGCGGCGTACATGGAGGACCACCCCGATGTCGGGCTCGCCGGCG
>JBAUWJ010000046.1:0-2386 GCA_049583715.1 Arenicellales bacterium
CCGGTCGCCAGCAATTCCACCGCGGATGGCCGGGCTGAGAACCGCCGTGTCGAGGTCCGTCCGATCTCGTAACGCCGTGACCCTACAGCCGTGTTCCAGCCGTGCCGGCCAGGCGCCGTCACGGCTGACTTTGCGACGACTTGGCGGGCGACTCGCCCTCCGGGCCACGGGGCTGCTGCTCCTGGCCGGTATTTCGGCACTCCTTTTCACTACACCGTCGGCGACCGCCGCAAGTTCGATAGCGGGGACCGCAACCGTGGAGGGATCGAGCGCATCGTCAAGCCCTCGACCGCTGATTGCAGCAACTTCACCGACGGCCGCGAACAACAACACGGAACTGATCAGGCAGCTGCGAGAGCGCCTGGAATCGCAGCTCGCCGGCATACCCCTGACGGTGAACGGTCGGCCGCTGCGGGCCGTGCCCGCTCTCCAGGATCTTTACGCCCGGCGCATTTACGAACCGCTCTGGTTCCACGACGGGAAGCTGCTGAGTGCCGCACGAGCCATTCCGGCATTCCTGGCCTCCGCGCAACAGGACGGATTGCGGCCGGAGGACTACGGGTACACCACGTTGGACCATGCCATTGCCGCCTACGATGAGGGCCGGCTCGCGCTTGCACCGGCGGACCTGGAACTGCTGCTGACCGACTCGGTGCTGTCGTACGCATCCGACATGCTGAGGGGTCGCGTCCGGCCGGATACTTCCTATCCTGACTGGGAGACGGCACCGCGGGATTTCGATCTGACCAAATACCTGCAGGACGCGCTGGATGCGGGCAGCATGGTCTCGTCTCTCCGAAACTTGGCGCCCCACGACCCTCACTACCATCGTCTTCGCAAACTGCTGGCGCGATACCGCCAGGTCGAGCGTGACGGCGGTTTCAGTATCGTACCGCCGGGCGAGGTCCTGAAGCCCGGCATGCGCACCGGCCGGGTGTCCGCACTTCGCCTGCGTCTGGTGCAAAGCGGCGACTGGATCGGCCCGCAATTGCCCCCGGATCCGGAACTGTTCGATGCCGGACTCGAGGCGGCCGTCATACGCTACCAGACGCGTCAGGGCCTGGAGCCTGACGGCATTGTTGGAGCCACAACCATTGAATCACTCGGCATAACGGCCGCACAGAGGATTCTAACTATCGAGCTGAATATGGAACGCTGGCGCTGGCTGCCGCAGGATCTCGGAGACCACTACATAACCGTCAACATCGCCGCCTTCCAGATGCAACTCGTGGAACAAGGTGAAACACGACTGGCCATGCCGGTAGTAGTCGGCAAACGCTACCACGCCACTCCTGTATTCACCGGCTTGTTGACCTATCTCGTCTTCGGCCCGTATTGGAACGTGCCTCAAAGCATTGCCGTAAACGAGATACTGCCGCAACTCAAGCGGAATCCTGGCTACCTTGAACAGGAATCGATGGAGGTATTCCGCGGGTGGGACCAACCCGAAGTACCCCTTGACCCCTCGAGCATCGACTGGTCCGGCGTCACCACGAGTAATTTCCCATATCGCTTCCGCCAAAAGCCGGGGCCACAAAACGCCCTGGGCCAGATCAAGTTCATGTTCCCGAACAAATACAATGTGTATATGCACGACACCCCCGCCAAGGCACTATTCTCCAGCGCCTCACGGGATTTCAGCCATGGTTGCATCCGTCTCAAAGAACCGATGCAGCTTGCGCAATACTTGTTGAGGGGCCAAAGCGGCTGGGACGAGCAGAGCGTTGTTGAAGCCGCCCGCCGGGCAACGGAACAAACCGTTCGCCTCCAGCAATCCTGGCCCGTGTACGTCCTCTACTGGACAGCATGGGTTGGGCCCGAAGGCGGCATCAACTTCCGCAAGGACGTGTACGGGCGGGACAGGCTACTCGCCAAATCGCTATACCACTAACGCACAGTGAGTCGGATTGCTCCTGGCAATAGCGGCGTCAATCAGAGCTTCCTTGGAACTTCCATAAGGCCGGCAACCGCTCGGGCGGCCATCCTGCGATTACCCGCCCCCGCCGATGTGTGCGACAGCGAACCGACGGGGCCGTACAGTTGACTCATGCTTCCCGATCAGATGTTCGGTCCCGTACCCGGGACCACGAAGCACGGCGACGTCGCCGCCATAGATCCAAACCTGAAGGAGTAATGGTATGAAGATACTCACCAGCAGCATCCTGCTCGTCGCCGCCGCGTTGTCAGTGACCCTCGCGGGGTGCATGGGCACAAAGAACATAGCCGCGGCACCGGAGCCCGCGCCGGTAGCGTCGCCGGCACCGGCACCGGCGCCGGCAGCGGTCGCCTACGTGATCAAGGACGTCAACTTCGATTTCGACAAGTCGACCCTGAAACCTCTCGCCACCGACACGCTCGACCACGTGGCAGCCGAGCTCAACCGGCA
>JBAUWJ010000047.1:0-13292 GCA_049583715.1 Arenicellales bacterium
GACAGGGATGTCTCGCCGCGAATCAAGCACTGTAAGTGCTTGATTCGGCGTAGCCGAGTAGCGGACATGCGCCGTGCTCGGCGCGTTGAAAAAGGCCAGGATGGCGTTTTTCAACATCCTGCTAGGCGGCGCGGGTTGGGACACGAGCGTGACCGTGGGGCGCAGTGCGGGCGTTGCCCTCCTGCGCCGTTCTCAGGTCACATTTGTTTCAGAATATCCCGATAGATATCCCAGAGCACAGTTTGTTTCTTGCTTTTCGGTGCTATATCCAGAAACCCCGGTGAGCTCAGCAGGATACGCTTGCCCTTGCGAATGGCGACCACGCCGAGCGTACCTTCACCCACCGTCATCAGGCCGTCATCGCCGAGATCGGTGATCTTCACCAGCTTGAACCGGGAAGGCAGCGGATTCGCAAAATAGTCACGAAGCGGAAGTTCGGCATCACGGACTTTGATGTCAATTAAGGCCATTCCTCCCGGCTGCTCGCTCCAGAGACACTCATTCTCATAGGCGGTGGGATAAAGGCGTTTGCGGTGCAGCATCTTGAGCTGTGCGGCACTGACCTGCTTACAGATATCGATGTCTCCTCCGGATGCGGCGCAAACAGGGGAGAAGCCGATAAGCACGCTTACAGACATCAACACCAGCGCTCCGCGTTTGCAGAATAAAGTCGTCACTCTTTCCTCCTTCTCAAGGATGTGTTTTAGATAGCGTTATGTTAATGCCCGCAGCCGAGCGTTGGAAGAATCAACGTCCTCCTTCATCGCTTCTCTAGCCTACGGCTTCAAGCTGGCGAACGACGGGCACGATACCCGGGCGATCCAGCAGTACCTGGGGCACAAGCGAGCCAGCGACGCAGCGCCCAGACTGCGCCCCACGGCCACGCTCGTGCCCCGGCCCGGGACGGCGTGCAAAAACTTCCCGATGGCGCGTACCCATTCACTCGCACGGCCTTTGAAAGCCGCCCCTTCGGCCATCAACACCCCATTTTTTCGACAACACCCCGCCCGAAAGCGCCTTTCATCCGTCAGGTACCTGCTTTAAGATTCCTATCCGTCTCGGACGAGGTTTTGCTGTGGTTCCGATTCGGCCAAGAGGAGGGCCCCTTCAGTCGCGGCGCGGGGTTGTGGTCGGCTGGTATATTGCCCTGATGTCAGCGGCACGAACGGTTTCATGAACATACTGCTGGTCGGGTGCGGGACCTGGGGCGAGAAGATACTCCGGGAGCTGTGCCTGCTCGGTTGTACCGTCCACATAACGGACACGGCGGCCCGCGCGCGTGAGGCGGCGCTGGGCGCCGGCGCCCGTTCCGCAGGCGAACGGCTTCCGGACGGGCTCAAACCGGACGGCATCGTGATCGCCACCCCCGCGTCGGTTCATCGCCAGAGCGTCGAATCGGTGCTGACCTACGGCGTACCGGTGTTCGTCGAGAAACCCATGACCGTGAGCTCCCGGGACGCCAGGGCGATTTGCGCCATGGGCGGCCCGCCCGTGTTCGTCATGCACACCTGGCGGTATCATCCCGGTGTTCGGTGCCTGGCGCGAATTGCCGGGGACCGCGAGTTGGGCAGGCCTCTGGTGCTGCGCACCATCCGTTGTAACTGGACCAGCCCGCGGACGGACGTCGACCCGGTCTGGACCCTGCTTCCTCATGACGTTTCCATCGCATTGGAAATCCTCGGTGCAATACCGACGCCGGTTTTCGCCGCGGCGGAGATGCTCGGCGGCCGGCCGGTGGGATTGCTCGGCCTGCTGGAGCACGAGGAGCTGAAAATGATCGTCGAGGTGTCGACGAGGTATACCGACAAGCGCAGGGAGGTCCATCTTCGCTGCGAGGGTGGCGTTGCCGATCTGCCCAACGATCGGGATGGATGGGTGGGAATCCTGAGGAACGAGGACCGCATGGGTGCCGTCGAGAGGCGCTGCTGGCCAACCCATCCCGGCGCGCTGAACCTGGAGCTCAAGGCCTTCGTGGACTACCTGAACGGAGGGGCCGAGCCCAAGTGCAACGCCGAAACCGGGGCAAGAGTGGTGGAGACCGTGGAAGAGCTGCGTGCTCTGGCCGGCATATCGTGACCGCGAAGCGGCCGCAAGTGACCGTCCTGCTGCCGACGACCGGCGAAAAGGGAAACCTGATCCCATACGCCATGGATTGCGTTCTCGGCCAGACCATACGGGATGTCGAATTGCTCGTGATGGGCGACGGCATGGGGGACGGCACCAGGGCGGTGGTGAAGAGCTACGCCGCGAGGGACGACCGGGTTCGGCTGTTCGAGTTCCCAAAGCGGCCGAGCCGCGGCACCCCGAACCGGCATCGCCTGTTGACCGAAGAGGCTCGCGGAGAGATCGTCTGCTACATCTGCGACCGGGACCTTTGGAGCCGTGATCATCTCGAACTGCTGGCCAAGGTGCTGGAAACCCGCGATCTCGCCTATACCCAGAGTCTCATGATCAAACGCGATGCGGTGGAGTTCGGTCCCCCGATGATGAGTCTTGCCAGGAGGGGACATCGCGACTTCTTTCTGAGCCGCATCCGCCATACCCATGAATTCCTGCCCCTGTCGGGAGTCGGTCATACCATGGCGATGTACCGGAAGCTCCCGTACGGGTGGCGTGAAAACTTTGATATGGCGACGGACTATCACATGTGGCTGCAGTTCCTGGAGATGCCCGAGTGCACGGTGGACTCGACCCTTGCGCCGACCCTGCTCTGGTTTCCGACCAGTAGCTGGGGGCAGGATGCTTCTCCGGAGAAGGCCGAAGCCTTGCGGACCTGGGGCAAACGCATCATGAGCGATGCCTGGTCCACGGAGCGATGGGAGATCGCCTTCAAGCAGCTCTACGTACGGGGCTCCGTCTTCCGCGTTCGTGCAGCCCTGGCGGAGAACGCGCTCGGATGGCCGGAGCCATGATCGGCGGTGCGCTGCGGTCCCCCGCAGACCGCGGATTCAGATCTCCTGGAGCGCCGGGACGGTCTCGAGGAATCCCAGGAGGATGGCTCTGGCCTCGTCAACCGCACGACTCAAGCTGAGCTCATCAATGCACAGCGCGCGTATGCGTTCATCGACGTTCCTCTCGAGGTAGTAGGGGAGATTTCGCCGCAGCTCGAAGGCGGCCCGTTCCACCTGCGCCGACGCACTTGCCTCGGGGAACCACAGGACATTGGCGTCCCCGTATTCAGGGTTGTTCGGATTGACGTGAAAATGCCCGCGGCCCTTGCCGAACAGATCGAATTTCAGGGTCTCGATTCCAAACAGATAAAGAATCAACGCCGGACCCCTGCCATGGGAGAGCTCCTTCCAGTAGGCCTGAAGATAGACGTGCTCCTGCACCCGGACAATTCCCACGTCCCGCCGCAATGCCGGCGGATGAAACAAGGGGCCTTCGGTTTCGGGGACGCCTGTCGAGCTCATAGGGTCATTACGTTTCCCGCGAGAAGCAGATTAGTCTAGCATACGGACCGAGGCTCGACGCTGTGTGCTATATTTGCTCGTTCTGTCGGTGGATATGCGTCCATGAGGCACGATTCTCTGGAACTCTTGTCACGGCGGCTGCGCGCCGGCACGCTTCCTGAAGGAGCGGAGCTGCGGGCCCTGGTGATCAACGAGGATGAGCGGGGAAGCTTTTCAGAATTCTTTGGCGCGAGCTGGCGAATCGGCATCAGGCCCGTTCAATGGAGCGTGGTGAGCTCCAGGCGTGGCGTGCTCCGCGGGATGCATCTGCACCTGAGGCACGACGAGTACTTTCTTTTGATCAAAGGGCGCTGCTGCGTTGGATTGCGCGACCTGCGGCCCGGATCCTCCACTCGGGGCCGTTCCTGCCTGCTCGAGTTCGATGAGAAGGAACCGGCGTTCATCACCTTTCCGCGAGGGATTCTCCACGGTTGGCATTTCTTTACGGATTCGATCCATGTGCAATCGATATCCGACGAGGAGTACACGCAATACCACCCCGGGGACAATCTCGGCTGTCACTGGTCGGACCCCGCTCTGGAAATTCCCTGGCCGGAAGAGCCCGTCATCGTCTCGGAACGCGCCAACGGGTTTCCGGATCTGCGAACACTCGAGGAAACCGTCTCCCGGATTTCGGGAGGTTGAATCCGAGCGATCGGGGCGTTTCCTCTCCTTAGATTAGTGACGGCTGTTCCCACGAGACCCATGTGAGGAATCCATGCTCGGCCCGGAAAATGCCGGCCGGCTCAACAATGGGAGCGGGGGCGAACCGGTCGTTCCGGTGCACTGCCTCCCTTGGGATCGGGATGCTGTCCCGGTATGTTCCAGTCGGAATGAATTCCGACCCACAACGGAAGCGATGCGGGACCTCTTGCATCGCTCTGTAGATCCGTTCCGGTCTGAGCTGGGAGCTGATTCCCGTGTAGCGCCGCTTGCTGCATCAGGGCCAGGCTCGCCGGCTCCCGGCCGGGGGCGGTGCTTGCTCGCTCAGCTCCCTTACCTCGTGCCACAGCGTCTGGAAAGCGTGCCATCGGAAGGGCTGTGGATGCCGAGCGCGGCGTCGGTGAACCCATCCGCGCGATCATCTGGATGTCGGACCTGCGGGGCTACTCCAGCCTCACCGACCGCCTGCCGGGTCGCGATCTGCGGGTGGTAGTGAACGAGTACTTCGAGCGCCTCGCGGGCGCGGTGATCGGCAAGGATGGGAGACAGGGTGATAGTTACCTTTTCCATGGCGTAAAGCGGCGGGAGAAAGAAGTCTTGGTCGAGGCACGGTCGTTGAGTTGACTGTCACCGTTATTTAAAACATTCCCAGAAATTGCATGTCGCCGCTGTCGAGAACAGTCGTCGGAATCGCGGCGCGGAACCGGCCTGGATTACGTATACTGTCACCGGAACTGGAGATCGCCTTGTTGCCGCGTTTGGTGTGGAATAGAATATCGGTGCAACGAGATATCCTAAGCATTCCATGGCTAGCGAATCGCTGGAAAGGTTGAAATCACAGGTGCTGACTCTTTCGGAGCCGGAGCGCGCCGAGCTTGCGCACGACCTCATCCAAAGCCTCGACGCGCCTTCCGACGAGGGTGTAGACGAAGCCTGGGACGCAGAAATCCAGCGTCGTCTCTCTCATATCGACGCGGGGACAGCTAAACTCGTCACCCGGGACGGATTTCGAAAACAGATGCGGGATAGAATCGGCTCGGACTAGCGCGCCGCATCAGGATACTCGAAGAGGCTGCCGCCTGGTGTGAACGCGAACGTCCCGGGCTGGGTCTGGAATTCAGCGCGGCCATCAACGCCGCTCTTGGCCTTCTCGAAGAGGACATTGTTCCTCTGGCGACTATGCCTGGTGAGGCAGGCCGGTCAATTGTGTAGGAACTGAGCGTCCGGAGCACGCCACATAGCGGACGTTCAAGCCTGAAGGCCTGACCGTCGGCTTGCGGCCAGAAGCAGACCCTCAGGTTTCGCGATTTGTAGTGGGAAAGGCCGTCGTTATCGACAGACATCGAATCCCACCGAAAATCGCCAAGCCGCTATGCGTCAGCACAAGGCTTCGGCTCCAGCCAGAGCTCAGAGAATCTTGGAAAGGAACGCGCGGGTTCGTTCCTCCTGGGGCTTGGTGAATAGAGATTCGGGGGTGCCCTCCTCCACGATACGTCCATCATCCATCATGATGACACGGTCGGCGGCTTCGCGTGCGAACCCCATCTCGTGCGTGACGACGACCATGGTCATGCCCTCAGCCGCGAGCTCTTTCATCACGTCGAGAACCTCGCCTATCATCTCGGGATCGAGAGCGCTGGTGGCCTCGTCGAACAGCATCAGCAGGGGTTTCATTGCGAGCGCCCGGGCGATGGCCACTCTCTGCTGCTGTCCACCCGACAACTCCGAAGGATACGCGTTCTCCTTGTTGGCGAGGCCCACGCGTGCAAGGAGCTCACGAGCGACAACGATCGCATCGGCGCGCGGCACTCCGCGTACGTGGATCGGGGCCTCGATGATGTTGCCAAGTGCGGACATGTGAGGAAACAGATTGAAGCGCTGGAAGACCATACCGATATCGCGGCGCTGGCGCGCGATGTTGCGCTCACGGTCCTTAACACAACGACCACGCACCATGCGGTAGCCGATAAGGTGGCCGTTTACGGACACGCTTCCTTTTTGAATCTTCTCCAGATGATTGAGGCAACGTATGAATGTCGTTTTCCCGGAGCCCGATGGTCCGATGATAACGACCGCCTCACCACGTTGTACCTTGAGCGAAATCCCCTTGAGCACGTGCAGGTGCCCGAACCATTTGTGCACATCCAAGGCTTCCACGACGCTATCGGTCGCGGACTGGGGTGGACCGCCTATAGAGTGCAGGATCTGGTCCCGCAGCGCCTCCATCAAGGCTCACCAGCGCCGCGCGTGCGAAGACCTGTCAGGAGACGGCGGGCGAAGCTCACGGATTCAGGCTGCACGCTGCTGCGTTCGGCGAAGCGGCTTTCGATCCGTCGTTGGAACAAGCCCCACACGGTAGTGAGGGTCAGATAGTACAGGGCCACGACCGAGTATAACTCGAAGACACGGAACGTCGCCGAGGTGAGCGTTTCCGTGGTGAGCAGCAATTCCTGCACACCTATGACGCTCACGAGCGTCGTGTTCTTGAGCATCGAGTTGAACTCGTTGCCGAGTGGCGGGACGATGAAACGGGCCGCTTGGGGCAGGACGATGCGCCGCATGAGGAGAGCGTAGGTCATACCGAGCGACCTCGCAGCCTCAGCCTGCCCGACTTCGACGGAAGCAATGCCGGCGCGGATGATTTCAGTCATGTATGCGCCCTCGTTGAGACTGAGCGCGATTACGGCTGCCTGCACATTGCCGGGTACAGTGATAAAGCCCAAGTGAATGTCGTGAAAGCGAAGGATGTTCCCGGCTGCGAGTCCTGTGTAGATGAAGACGATCTGCACGAGCAAAGGCGTGCCGCGCATCACCCAGACATAGAATCTCACCGGAAGCTCGACGAGCCTGAAGCCCGATATGCGTCCGAGTGCGCCGAACAGCCCGATCATCGTGCCTGCGGCCTGAGACACGACACTCAGGACGATAGTCAGCTCCAGGCCATGCAGATACGCCCAGCTCGGTTGCAGCAGATAGTGCCAGAAGAAAGGCCAGTCAAAGTGCATCTACCGGAGACTCACTGCAACATGTCTCCTTCGAGATGCCACTTTGTCATAATCTTCTTGTAGGTCCCATCGGCCTTCATGGCGTCGAAGGCCTTCTGAACCGCATCGTGAAGTTCCTTATCCTCTTTGCGCACACCGATGCCGGTAAGGATCTTATTGAACGGCGGACCTGCGACCTCGAAGGTATTTGGCGCCTTTACGATGTAGTATGCGGCACTCTCAAGAGTCGTACCGTAGGCATCCACCTGCTTGATTTGCAGGGCCTGTAGTGCATCCGTATCACGTGGGTACACGACGAGCTCGGCCGGCGCCTTACCGCCAGCTTGGAGCTTCTTGTTCTCGTCGTCAATGAGGCTCTGTATGGTGGTGCCATTCTCAACAGCCACCTTGTGTCCGGAAAGGTCGTCCAGCCCTTTTATCCCCAAGGGATTGCCTGCAGCTACCAGAATGGACTGACTCGAGTTCATGTAGTCGACGAAGTCGATAACCTCGCGCCGCGCTGGCTTGTCGAATAGCTGAGAAAGAATGGCGTCGCACTGCTTTGCCAGCAGGGCCGGTATCAGACCCTTAAATGGGATGTTCGACCACTCGGCCTTCACCCCAAGTCGGCGTGCGATCTCGTTGCCGATCTCGACGTCGGAGCCAATCGGCTTCGAGTTCTGGTCCATGTACTCCAGCGGCGGCGAAGCGATGTCGGAGCAATAGACCAGCTTCCCCGCAGAGACAATACTCGCGGGCGGCGTGACCTCGGCCGCGGAGGCGGGCACAGTGTATATGAATGAGAGAGTGGCAACGAAGCCGACAGCGACGGAGCAGAGGGAAGCAGCGGTTCTGTGATTCACAACGTTTCTCCCGGTGGGTGAATGTTGAGACGGGTGACTATCAGGATATGCTTATACGACTCGCTCAGACGGCGGTCAAGGTCGATGCGTATCGGGATACGGCAATGACGGACAAAGGCTTTCAATAGCCGATCGCGCAGCCGTCCTTTCGCGGCTCGGAGCCGGCGATCAGCACGCCGCGCTGCCAGTCGATCTTGATGGTCTGCGCGCCGCCCCAAGGCTCCGGCGCTATCACCACCCTATGACCGCGCTGCACGAGGCCTTCGATCGTTGCGGGGGGCGTGGATCGCTCGACCACGGTTTGTTCGTTCTCGAAGAAGTAGCGCGGCGCGTCGATCGCCTGCTGTACATCCATGCAGTAGTCGACCATGTTCGTGACGATCTGAACGTGGCCCATCGGCTGATAGTCGGCGCCCATCACTCCGAAGCTCATGTCGCAACGGCCATCTTTCATGGCCATGGCGGGAATAATGGTGTGCATCGGCCGCTTGGAAGGCCCGAATGTGTTGGGATGATCTGGCATGAGCGTGAAGCAGGACCCGCGGTTATTGAGCAGGATACCAGTCTTCTCGGTGCAGATGCCGCTGCCGAAGGAGAAATAGAGCGAGTTGATAAACGAACAGGCCATGCGGTCGCGGTCGACCACGGTGAGATAAATGGTATCCGTGCCCGGAGTGGGATGCGGCGGCAGCTTGGCGCGCTTGTTCAAGTCGATCCTACCGGCTAGCCTACTGGCGAAACCCTTGTCCAAGAGGTCTGCGCCAGCGATGCGCATAGCGGCGGGCTCGCCGATGTGACTGTCGCGCACGGCATAGCTTAAGCGTCCGGCTTCCAGCACCAAATGGGAGCGCTCAGGGCCGCGTGGGTCCAGTGCAGCGAGGTCGAAGTTCTCCAGGATATTGAGCATCACAAGCGCGGTGAGCCCCTGCGTGTTGGGCGGAATCTCCAACAGATCGAGGCCGCGGTAGTTGGTCGAGACCGGCTCCACCACTTCGCCGCGATGGTTCGCGAGATCCTCGGCGGTAAGGAAGGAGCCACGCACGGCGACCGTCGCCGCGATATCGTCGGCGATCTCGCCCTCGTAGAAGGCGCGTGCCCCCTTTGCTGCAATCGCCTTCAGCGTCTGCGCGAGAGCTGGAAAGCGGACGACGTCACCTTCCTTTGGCGCCTTGCCGTCGAACAGATAGTGCTTGCTAGCGGCCGGGTCGGGCCTAAGGGTGGCAACCTCTCGTTCCCAATCCCAGGCCACGCGCGCCGCGACCGGAAATCCGCTCTCGGCATACTTGATCGCCGGCTGCAGTGCATAGTCGAGGCCGAAGCGGCCATGTGCTTCGAGAATCGCGTCCCAAGCCTCGATCGAGCCCGGCACGGTGACGGCATGCACGGAGGTTGCGCCGATCGCTTCCATGCCCTTGCCGCGCAGCGTCTGGTCGGAGGCGTCGGCGCCGGCGCGGCCGCAGCCGTTATATCCCCAGACCGGTTTCCCTGGCCGCGAAATCAGGGTGAAGCAGTCACCGCCGATCCCGGTCATGTGCGGCTCGACCACACAGAGCGTCGCGGAGGCCGCGACCGCGGCGTCGGCCGCATTGCCCCCGGCTCGCAGCACGTCGATGGCGGCAAGCGTCGCCAAAGGATGCGATGTCGCTGCCATGCCCTCGCAGGCGATCACGGGAGAGCGGCCGGGGAACTGAAAATCTCGGCTCATGATGATATTCAACGAAGTGACAAGATTCCGGGCGACCAAACTTGTGGCATACCGCCTTCGATCGCCGTGCTGGGCGGTGCGAAAGGTATGAGTGGAAGAATAGACCACTCGCAAGTCCGACGAAAGTCGGTTGCAGAAGGCCTTTGGCAGAAGTGCGTCTCAGCGATGTGCGGCCGTACGTCCGCTTCGGGTTGGTAGCAGAAGGTCGCGCACCAAGGTCGGAACGTCCGTTGTTGGCGGCGTAGCGGACTATTGCAGCCTGAAACGTCGGCGTCTCGATCCGGCCAGAAGCCGACCATCGTATGCCGCGACGGAGCGGACTTCCTGCGTCACCGGCGAGACACGACCGGTCCGCGGCTTGCCACGGACTGCGCGCCGCTGGATATAGTTAATCGTGTCCTGAATCGGTATGTCGATTTGCTCCGCGAGGCGCAGGCCGCGGTAGAACGCTGCGCTGATTCCCTCGTATTCCTCGAATGCTATCGATCGCCGGTTGTCCTTGACGAACTTCATATCCCGGATCGGGTACAGGTTGTTGTAACCAATCGAGGTGAGTATTCCGTTGGCGAACAGGTTCATGTGGAAGTCGGTTATGACGTTGTAGAACCGGACCGGCTCGGTGACCACCTCTTTCTCCACCAAGACCGCCTCGGTGCAGGCAGAAGTGAAGGTGACCGTGCCGAGGGGGGTCTCCTCGGTCATCGGATAACTGAAGCGTCCGGCCTGCTTATTGAAGATACGATGCTGAATAATGGTCCTCAAATGAGAGCCGTTGCCGAAGTGCAGCAGGTTGTATCGGCTGGCAACGTTCGGCTCCATGATGTAGAGCGGTCTTGCCTTGTCGAACCTGCCCTGGTCGAAGTTCCACACCAGGAGCTCGTCGTCGTAGTCGATGTCCTCGATGAGCCTTGTGGTTCCATCGAACAGGGTCACACTGGTCCCCTCGGCCAGACACACACCTACGTCGATCATTATCTGGTCTCCATAGGCCGCCCCGACGGAGTTGATCGCGTATGCCCTCACGTACACAATGCCGGAAATGTTTCCGGGCGTCGGGGCGCCGGTCACCGAAAATGTTCCCGGACCGCTTCCGGCCGTCACTTTGCCATCCGCCAGAGTTGGGGTCGGCGACGTCGACAGAACAAAACCACGCTCTGTCACGGGCGCCGAGCCTTCGCTCACCACGGTGCCTTGCGCGGAAAAGTCGTAGAAGTACCCGCCCGAAGCCGAGTCCGTGGTCACCTTGGGTGGGTTCTGCTCCGTGCTCCCGCTGGTCACCGCATGGGCAGGCAGGATCACCGAGTCGACCATCGGCTTCGTCCAGCCGGATGCAAGGGCACCCCCGGCGCCACCGATGATTCCGGCGAGTCGCCGGCGCGCTTCATTGATCGGCCGGGACGTCACGTCTTGACCGGATTGCGTCTTGTTTTCGTCGTCTCGGGACATATCGCTCTCCGCAGCACCGGGTTGTTGGCCGATCAGATTCTAGCCTGCAGATCATCGGATGGGAATTCCATGGTGGACGCTGCCCAGGTGTCGACCCTACGTCCGCCACGAACACCTCGCGACCTCGCTCCAGGAGAAGAACCGTACGGCCGGAAACGCACCGACGGTGCCCCAAACGATGAGGCCGGGCACGTCGGTCCCGAGACGATTGGAGTGATAGTCCAGTATCGCTGACAGCCAAAGGGCGCTTGCAGAGTGGGTTTAGGCTGGAACGTCCGATGTTGGCCCGCAATAGCGGACCTTCGCGCCTGAAGTGTTGACCGTCAGCATGCGGCCACAAACGGTCGTTCGGATGCTGCGATGCAACAGGCGGCTGCCGGCCAGAAGCGGACGTCCGAGGCTTCATCGGATGACATCGTGGGTCTTCCGGTCGTCGGTTGTCCGGCTGGATTGCCTGGGGAGGCGAGCGCTGCCGTGCAGGAATGAGTTGTAATCGTCGCGAATGGAGTCAACAATTCCGCTTCTGTCACCGTCCGTATCCCACAACCACCGAGGAAGTTGTCATGTCGCACAAGCAGCCGGAAGAAGTTCGGTCTCGACGAAACCTGCTCAAGTCCCTGGCCGCGGGCGGCGGCGCCCTGGTGACCGCCAAGTCGTTGCCGGGCAGCTGGGTCGCGCCCGTGGTGGATTCCGTCGTCCTCCCAGCCCACGCCGCGACCTCGGCGCACCTTCCCTCTGCCGGGGCGGCTGCGCTGGTGACCACACAAAATGAAACGGGGAACCGATTCGCCCGGCTTATGAACGAGTTCTATCCGGCCGCCGATGCGGTCCCACAGCAGCTGTTCATAGTCTATGTGTGTGTGCACCCGTCGCCTGACGGCAAACAAGCGGACATAGAGGTGTACGTGGGCGAGAACGTCTGCTCGGACACCTCAGCGGCGATCGTAATCAGGTTTGCCGCGACCAGCGTACCCGTGCCGAGCACCGCCAACCTGGTGACCAAAGAGGGGGATATCTGCAGTGCCGGGATTGGAGACCTCATGGAAAGACTGGGCATTGTCAAGACCGCTCACGCGGATGGTGTCAATACCGTTACGGTGGACATCGATTCCGTAGAAGACGGGGCGGAGGGTGCAGTTCATTTGGTCGAACTCATGTTGACCTACAGCTTTGACATACCTCCGGGAGACTGCGCGCCTCCGGCGTGTTGCGGCATGTAGTCACCGAATGTCGAGGCTCGCGTCCCGAATGGATGGGACGTGGCGGGGCCGCCCTTGACGTCCGCTTCGGGTTGTTTCCTGTCCTTCCATCGTTGATTTGCAGGCGTCCAGGGTACGCCGCATAGCGGACCTCCGCGCCTGAAGGGTTGACCGTCTGTTTGCGGACAGTAGCGGTCACGCCTTGGCGGGCAAGGTCGTCCGGAGTGACAATATGGACACGTGGAGGCATTGTGCTCAGATTATCCTTCTCAATCTTTATGGTCTTTATTTTCGGTTGGCTGCCCGGTGCGGCGATGGCCGGCGAGCCGGACTGGACGCCCTACCGTCAACTGCTTTCACGCTATGTTGTCCCCGGCGAACTGCAGGGCATCAAACTGAACATCTTGCATTACAGTGCGCTGCGTTCCGATCCGTTGCTGAACCAGGCCGTCGGCATTGTCGAAACCTTTCCCGTCCAGCAGTTGCAGACCCGTGAGGAAAAACTCAGTTTCTATATTAATGCCTACAACATTCTCGCCATCAAAATGATCCTGGATCACTGGCCGGTGGACAGCATCAAGGATGCAGGACACTGGTACAGTCCGGTCTGGAAAAAGGATGCCGGCACTATCGATGGCGAAACCGTAACGCTGCAACAGGTGGAGGATGACTTTCTGCGCAGCCTGCATGAACCGCGGATTCACATGGCTATCGTCTGCGCTTCCATCAGTTGCCCGGACTTGCGAATCAAACCCTACCGCGCCGCATCCCTGAACCAGCAACTGGACGATCAGGCCAAACGGTTTCTGGCCAATCCGGGCAAAGGCCTGAGGATTGACGGCGAAACCGCGCACGTGTCGAGAATCTTTCACTGGTTCAAAGACGATTTCAACGTCGACGGCGGAGTGGAAGCCTTTATCCGCCGCTATCATCCATTACCGCAATCGGTGAATATCGAAGCGGATATCGATTACAACTGG
>JBAUWJ010000048.1:0-15078 GCA_049583715.1 Arenicellales bacterium
CGGCACGGGCGTGTGCGCCGCCCCGCAAAGCCGCTGTCGGAATGAATTCCGACCCACAGGGAAGTGGGAAGTGCCGGAGACCGCCGGGAGCGGGATCCGGCCGACCCACTTCGGCAGTGGGAAGTGCCGGAGACCGCCGGGAGCGGGACCGCTCGACCCCCGGCCGGCGGACTCGATCCCGGCCCCGTGTGGGTCGGAATTCATTCCGACAAGTGCTTGGGGCCGGCACGAATGATCTTGTTGGAACACCCATTTGCATCTCAGCGGATTCCATACAAAGTTCAGCGATGATCAATCGCGCACTTATTGCCGATAACTGACGTTTATGCAACCGCCCCGGATCATCGATGCACGCGCCGGGCTCGAAACCCTGTTCCAGGCGCTTCGTGGTGAGGGCTACATCCTCGTCGGGCCGACGCTGCGCGACGAGACCATCGTCTATGACGAGCTCAGCGGCGTCGACGACCTGCCCGCCGGCTGGACCGACGAGCAGGACGGCGGCCATTACCGGATTCGAAAACGGAACGACGGCGCCTTTTTCGGCTACGCCGTGGGCCCGCATTCCTTCAAGCAGTTTCTGCATGTACCCCGCCAGGAGCTCTGGCATGCGCAGCGCGATGAAGACGGGCTGCGGATCACACCCGTGGAGACCCGGGCGCAGCAGTATGCGTTCATCGGTGTCCGGTCCTGCGAAATCCACGCCATCGCGATTCAGGACAGGGTCCTCATGGGCGGCGCCTGCGTCGATCCACACTACGCGGCGCGCCGGCGGGACAACTTCGTTGTCGCGGTGAACTGCGGCCAGGCCGGCGGAACGTGCTTCTGTGTTTCCATGAACACCGGGCCTAAAGCGGATCACGGCTTCGATCTCGCTCTGACGGAGCTGATCGACGATGACCGGCATTGCTTCCTCGTGGAAGCCGGCAGCGAGCGCGGCGACGCCGTACTGTCCGGAATGCCCGCCCGCAGGGCCGGCGAAGAGGAGATCCGTCGGGCGGAAGCACTCGTCGCCGAAACGGCCGGCCAAATGGGACGCGAGATGGACTCGACGCAGGTGCGCGAGCTGTTGATGCGTAATCTGGAGCATCCGCGCTTCGACGAGGTCGCCGAGCGCTGCCTGTCCTGCGGCAATTGCACCCTCGTCTGCCCCACGTGCTTCTGCACCTCCGTGGTCGACACCAGCGATCTGACCGGCGATCACGCCGGTCGCGCGCGGCAGTGGGACTCGTGCTTCACCGTCGATTTCTCCTATCTCCACGGCGGCAGCGTGCGCCAATCCACCAAGGCGCGCTACCGGCAGTGGCTCACTCACAAGCTCGCGACCTGGCACGACCAGTTCGGCAGCTCGGGATGCGTCGGCTGCGGGCGCTGTATCTCCTGGTGCCCCGTGGGCATCGACATCACCGAAGAAGTGCGTGCCATTTCCTCGGGGGAGGACGCATCATGACTGAAGACCCCGGACGCGAGGGCCTGGTCCGCATTGTGAGGGAGCATCCCTTCTTCGCCGGGCTGCCGGAAGAGTACTGCAGTCTCTTGAGCGGCTGCGCCCGGAATGTCCGCTTCGAGGCGGGACAGTACATTCTGCGTGAAGGCGAGCCCGCCAACGAGCTCTATCTGATTCGCGAAGGGCGTGCAGCGCTCGAGGTTCATGTGCCCGGCCATCCCGAGCTCACCTTCCAGACCCTCGGACCCGGCGAGGTCGTCGGCGTTTCCTGGCTGGTATCGCCTTACCGCTGGAGCTACGACGCGCGTGCCCTGGAGCGCATCCATGCCATAGGCCTGGACGCGCAGTGCCTGAGGGGGAAATGCGACGCGGATCACGACCTCGGCTATGAAATGATGAATCGCTTCCTGCCCGTCCTCGTTCAGAGGCTGCAGGCGACGCGACTGCAGCTCCTGGACGTCTATGGCCATCAGCGTTGAAACCGGGTCGAGCCCGACGATCGCGGATCCCATGGTACCGCGCGTCGCGCGGGTCAGGCGCAGGCGCAGTGAGATACCACACACCTGCACCCT
This sequence comes from Arenicellales bacterium, assembly GCA_049583715.1. Classification (GTDB taxonomy): domain Bacteria; phylum Pseudomonadota; class Gammaproteobacteria; order Arenicellales; family JAANXG01; genus JAANXG01. The sequence goes on from JBAUWJ010000048.1 coordinate 2,017, forward strand.
GGAGCTGGAGGCGCAACCGAACGACCCCGGCTTCGCGCCGGGACAGTTCAACATGCTCTACGTCATGGGTGTCGGCGAGGTTCCGATCAGCATGAGCGGCGATCCGGCGAAGCCGGGGCTGGTGCACACGATACGCGCCGCGGGCGCCGTCTCCACCGCGCTGACGGAGCTCAAGCGCGGCGACACGCTTGGCGTTCGCGGGCCCTTCGGGAGAGAGTGGCCGCTGGCCGAGGCTTCGGGCAAGGACGTCGTGGTCATGGCGGGCGGGATCGGTCTGGCTCCCCTGCGGCCCCTGCTCTACCGCCTGTTCGCCGCGCCGGGGACGTACGGCCGCGTCAGTCTGCTCAGTGGGTCGCGCAGCCCCGAGGATATACTCTATCGGCGCGAGCTCGAACGCTGGCGGGATCGAGGGCGGGCCACGGTCGAGATGACGGTGGACCACACCACCTCGAAGTGGCGCGGACACGTCGGCGTCGTCACTTCGCTTCTCGGCCCCGGGCTTTTCGATCCGGGCAATACCATCGCCTTCCTGTGCGGACCGGAGGTCATGATGCGCTTCTCCATCGCCACCCTGAGAGACCTGGGGCTGCCCGCACAAAGCATCTACGTATCCATGGAGCGCAACATGAAGTGCGCCGTAGGGCACTGTGGACACTGCCAGTTTGGTTCGACATTCGTCTGCCGGGACGGTCCCATATTCCGCTACGACCGCATCCGCGACATCTTCGGTGTCCGGGAGGTCTGACATGGCAACCCGGAAGAAACCCCGTCTCGCGGTGTGGAAGTTCGCATCCTGCGACGGCTGCCAGCTTTCCCTGCTGGACCTGGAGGACGAGCTGCTGATGCTGGCGGGCGCGGTTGACATCGCCTATTTCGTCGAGGCAAGCCGCGCCACGGCGAAGGGACCCTATGACTTGTCTCTCGTGGAAGGCTCGATCACCACGCCACACGATGCCCAGCGCATTCGTGAGGTGCGCAGGCAGTCGAGGTTCCTGGTGACTATCGGCGCCTGCGCCACCTCCGGCGGCATCCAGGCCCTGCGCAACTTCAAGGACGTCAAGGCGTTCACGGCGCAGGTTTACGCCCACCCCGAATACATTGACACCCTCGCCAACTCCACGCCCATCGCCGATCACGTGAAGGTGGACTTCGAGCTCAGGGGCTGCCCCATCAACAAGCGCCAGCTCCTGGAAGTGATGACCGCTTTCCTTGCCGGCCGACGACCGGGGATCTCGAGCGAGGCCGTGTGCATGGAATGCAAGCGGGCGGGCAACGTGTGCGTGATGGTGGCCCACGGCACGCCCTGCCTGGGGCCGGTGACGCACGCCGGCTGCGGCGCGATCTGCCCATCCTACAACCGGGGCTGCTACGGCTGCTACGGTCCGAAGGAGACACCCAACACCGGATCCGTGAGCGGCCGGCTGAAGGAGCTCGGCATGGAGCCCCGGGATATCCAGCGCGTCTACCGTACCTTCAACACCAACGCCGAGGCCTTCCGGGAAGAAAGCAAGCGCCATGGCTCGTAAAACCATCAAGGTCGACTACCTCGCGCGGGTGGAGGGCGAAGGCGCCCTCAAGGTCACGCTGCGCGACGGTGTAGTGAAATCCGCCGAGCTCAACATCTTCGAGCCCCCGCGTTTCTTCGAGGCCTTCCTGCGCGGCCGCGACTTCAACGAGGCGCCGGACATCACGGCCCGCATCTGCGGCATTTGCCCGGTCGCCTACCAGATGAGTGCGGTGCACGCCATGGAGGATGCCCTGGGGCTCGCGATACCCGGGCCCATACGGGTGCTGCGGCGCCTGCTGTACTGCGGCGAGTGGATGGAAAGCCATGCCCTTCACATCTATATGCTGCATGCCCCGGATTTCCTCGGCTACGAGAGCGCCATCGACATGGCGGGCGATCACGTCGAGAAGGTGCGCCGGGGACTGGCGCTGAAGCAGACCGGGAACGCCATCATCACCCTGCTCGGTGGCCGCGAGGTGCACCCGATCAACGTCCGGGTCGGCGGCTTCTACAAGCTGCCGCGCAAACGCGACGTACGCCGACTGCTCGAGCAGCTCGAAAACGCCCGGGACATCGCGCTCGAAACGGTGCAATGGGTTGGCGGCTTCGACTTCCCGGACTGCGAGCGGGACTACGAGCTCGTCGCCCTGCGTCCTGTGGATGAGTATCCGTTCAACGAGGGTCACATCGCGTCCAACAAAGGACTGGATATCGAAGCGCGCGAATACGATGCCCATTTCGAAGAGACGCATATCGCGCGCTCCACGGCCCTGCGCTCCAGGATCAAGGCGCGGGGCGCTTACCTTTGCGGACCCTTGGCGCGTTACAGCCTGAACTTCGACAAGCTGTCGCCCGTCGCCCGGGCGGCCGCCGGGGATGCCGGGCTCGGGCCGCAGTGCCGCAATCCCTATCGGAGTATCGTGGTGCGCGCCGTCGAGGTGCTCAACGCCTGCGACGAGGCCATCCGTATCATCGAGAATTATGAGGAGCCGGACGTGCCGGCCGTGACGGTGGAGCCCGCCGCCGGCGTGGGCTACGGCGCGACGGAGGCGCCGCGCGGACTCTTGTACCACCGCTACCGTCTCGACCGGGACGGTACCATCGCCGACGCCCGGATCGTGCCGCCCACCTCGCAGAACCAGGCGAGCATCGAAGAGGACCTGGCGGACTTCGTGCCCCGCTGGCTTGACCTCCCCGACGATCAACTGCAGCGGCGCTGCGAGCAGACGGTCCGTAACTACGATCCGTGCATCTCCTGCGCCACGCATTTTCTCCGCTTGGAGCTCGACCGGGGCTGAGAAGACGGCCACGCGGCTGGTCATAGGAATCGGCAATCCCGCGCGCGGGGATGACGCCGTCGGCCGCGTCGTGGCGCGGAGCCTGAAGGACGAGGTGGACGCCGAGGTCCGGGAGCACGATGGCGAAACTGCGACCCTGCTCGAATGGCTGGAGCACAGCGACGCCGCCTGGCTGGTCGACGCCGCGTCGTCCGGGGCCGAGCCCGGCACCATCCATCGCTTCGACGCCGGCAGCGGCCCTTTACCGTCCATCCCGTCGCGCCTGTCCACGCACGGTGTCGGGCTGGCCGACAGCATAGAGCTCGCGCGGACGATGGGATGTCTGCCGGGCAAATGCGTGGTGTTCGCGGTGGAAGGGGCAAGTTTCGAAACCGGCCGGGGACTCTCCGGAACAGTCCGGAGCGCGGCGCGGGAAGTCGCCGCGCGTATCAGGGCCGAGCTGGCGGACCGCCTCGAAGACGAGGATCGGAGCGGATCGGCGTGACGAGAGCGACTCGACAAAGAGAGCGGGTCCTGCTGGATACCGCCACGGCGTTTTACCACATGGGTGCTGCGAGAGTATTGGCGCGGCTCGGCAGGAGCCGCGTGGCGCCTGTTCCAGATGACCCGAATGGATAGTATATATTTTGGATACCCGGAACCGGGCCGGGCACCAAGAGGCGGCGGCGACAACCAGGCAGACCCCAGATGACCACGACAGACTCGGAGTCCGCAGCGGCGGGCTCTCAACACGCAGACCTCGATCCCCTCTCCATCACCGGTGTGCAGTTCGACCGGGCGGCGGGGTACATCCCCGAGCTCAAGCGCGGCCTGATGAGCTTCTTTCGCCATCCCAAGCGCGTCATCAGCCTGGGCTTCCCGGTCGAGATGGACGACGGCTCGGTGCGGACCTTCCACGGCTACCGCGTCCTGCACAACACGATCATGGGCCCCGGGAAGGGAGGTATCCGCTATCACCCGGACCTTACGCAGAGCGAGGTTGCCGCCCTGGCCACCTTGATGACCTGGAAGTGCGCCTTGATCGACGTGCCTTTCGGCGGCGCCAAGGGCGGCGTCGTCTGCGACACCAAGTCCCTCAGTGAAGGCGAGCTGAGGCGGATCACGAGACGGTTCATCCACGAACTCGGCGACAACATCGGTCCCTACACCGATGTCCCCGCGCCCGATATGTATACCGACGAGCAGACCATGGCCTGGATCTACGACACCTACGACATGGAGCATCCGGGCCGCAACAACCGGCCCGTCGTGACGGGCAAGCCGCTCGACATGGGCGGCTCGCTCGGCCGTGAGGAAGCCACGGGGCTGGGCTGCCTGTTTGCGGCTGAGCGGCTCATCCATCACGGTGTGATCAAAGGTCTGGACAGACTGCAAGGCGCGCGGGTCGCCGTCCAGGGCTTCGGCAACGTCGGGTCGGTGGCGGCGCGCCGCTTCCAGGCCGCCGGCGCCCTGGTGGTCGCCGTGAGCGATTCCCAGGGTGCGATATACCGGCAGCATGGACTCGATCTCGAAGCCGTCGCGGCCTTCAAGCGGGAGCACGGCACCGTCGTCGGGGTGCAGGACACCCGGTCCCTCAGCAACGCCGACCTGCTCGAAGTGGATTGCGACATCCTCATCCCCGCGGCTCTTGGCGGCCAGCTCGACGAGGGCAATGCGGGCCGGGTCAGGGCGAAGCTCGTGGTCGAGGCGGCGAACGGACCGACCACTCCGGCTGCCGACGACGTGCTCGGCCGGCGGGGCGTGGTCGTGCTGCCGGACATCCTCGCCAACTCCGGCGGCGTCTGCGTCAGCTATTTCGAGTGGGTGCAGAACAGCGAGAACGAGCAGTGGAGTCTCGAGGATGTGAACCGGAAGCTTCGATTCAAGATGGAAAAGGCGGTCGACGCCGTCGTCGAACGCTGGAAGCTGCCGGACATGACGGCCCCCGGCGGCGAATCGGAGGCCGACGAAGATCACGCGAGATCAGACAGCCCGAGGACAGCCGCCATGGTGCTGGCCGTCCAGCGCGTGGCCGACGTCACCCTGAAGCGGGGGATATGGCCCTGAGAGTTCCGGACTGAGAAGCCGCGCCGGGAATCACCCGCCGACATGGCACTGCCAAGCCTCGGGAAAAGCAGGGACGGCCGCAGGGTCGACCGGGAAGACCTGGAGACCTGCGTCGTGCTGTGCCGCCGGCATCTGATTGCCATGCAGACCGCTCAGGGGAACTTCCGATACGAGTACGACTGGGAGAAGCACGAGTACTCCGACGACGACGCGCCGGTACGCCAGGCGGGGACCCTGTGGGGACTCGCCAATCTCAACCGCCTGCGTCCCGCTTCCGTCGTCTACGACATCTGCAGGCGCGGCCTCGCGTTCTACGACCGGCATTCGGGTGTGACCGGCGCGGGAGGCCGGTTCACGACCTATCCCGGTGAGCGCGACGGCAGCGCCGGCAGCGTGGCACTGGTTGCCTTGACCCTGATCGAGCTCCTGCGTGGCGCCACGATAGACGCCGTCGACGCGGTGCGCTGGCGAGCCTTGCTGAAGGAGTACCTTCGCTACCTGCTGGAGATCCAGCTTCCCGACGGCCGCTGGCCGTCGCAATACGACGCCGCGGGACGTCCGCACGGCGACCCGTCGCCGTTCTTCGACGGGGAAGCCCTGCTGGCACTCACCCGGGCCGCCCGGTACCTCGGGCTGTCCGGCATGGAAGACGCGATAAGCCGCGGCGCAGCGGGCGCCTACCGCCGCTACATATTGCTGGCGCTGCGCGGCGATCAACAATCACGGGCCGCCATCGCCTACTACCAGTGGGGCACGATGGCGATGTACGAGATAGTCGGAGCCCGGTGGTCGGAAAGCGAACGCTACGAGCAGCTCGTCTACTATCTCGCCGACTGGGTATGCGGGGTCCGGCGCCTGGGGGAGCTCAAGCACAACCCTGCGGCGACCCTGGAAGGCCTGATTCACGCCTTCGACCTCGCCAGGTCGGGTGCATCGCCCGACCAGCGGCGCCTGTATCGCGAGACCATCGAGGTCTGCCTGCAGCGAATGTTGTCTCTGCAGGCAGGTCATCCGCGAGCCGGCAGCTTCGTGCGCCGCGCCCCGCGCATCGACCCCGTGATCGGCGGGTGCCAGCACAAGCCCGAACGGGCGAAGCTGCGCATCGACTTCGCCCTCCACCAGCTCCACGCGGCGATGCTCGCGCTACAGTTCGGTGTGGTCGAGTCGGTGGATTGAAACCCGGTGGGCAGCGGTCTCCGCCGCGGGACGTCAGGGGCCGGCGTCCGCCTCAAAGTCCGTCAAGTCCGCCTCGAGATCGCCTTCGGTCTCGTCATTGCGCGGCGAGAGCTGGGCATGGGCGGGTAGCACGGCCTCGTTGACGACGGGTGTGACCCAGGATTCAGGGAGCCTGCCGGCGCCGGCAACGAGGCCACCCGCAGCCAGCAACTCCAGAAGCCGGCGGCGGCTCCGGCGCCCGTCTCTCGAGCTCGAATCGGTGATCTTCTCAGCCATCGTGGATCTCCCCTTCCCCGGTTGTCGAGAACAACGCCTGTCAGAAGGAAACACTTCACCAGCCTAGGCAAATTACCACGAAACCGGAAAGCCCGCCACGGGCTCCGGCGCTTTCCGGGAAGACTCCGATGAAAGGGCGCTTCCGGCCACCGACCGCGCAGTTGCCTGGACGGACCACCCGGGGCGCCGGGTCCGGGGGCGACCTGGCGCGCTACTCCGTTCGGGCTACCAGAAGCGCGGGCGGCCCACGTCCAGGTGGACGAACCCGCTCCTGGGGTAATAACCGACGCCTCCGAGCTTGAGCGCCAACCCGGTCTCGCGCAGCGTTGCCAGCTCGACGCCGGGAAGGCAGACGTCTATGGCCTTGCCCGCCATGTGCAGGCTGTGCTTCGCCACCCCGCGACTTCGCGCCCGCAGCATCGCGTTCGTTTTCGGGGACCGGTATCCCGAGATCACCTGGTAAGGCTGCCTGGTGTTCAGCCTGCGGCGCACCAGTGTCAACAGGTCCAGCAGCCGGGTGTCGATCGCCTTGATCTCGTCGGTGTGAAAGTCCCGCAAAAGGAAGTTGATGTCCTCGAGGGCAGCATGGTCGTAACCGCCATTCGACCAGTATCGGCACTTGAGGCTCTCGTTGGTATGCAGGTTGTGGAATGCCAGGGTCCGGTCCGAGCCCGCCTTCAGAATCGCCGCCGGCGCCTCACCGGCAATGCACAAGCCGGCAGTCATGGCAAGGGATTGAGCCAGGAAGTGCCGTCGGCTGCGGGTGCGCCCGGCAAGGCGTGGATGTTGCATTGGTTTGGTCTCTCCGGTCTGATCTATGTGTCTGTCACGATGGCGGCGGCTGGAGCGCCGACTCCAGGCGCCCGTCCCGTCCGTAAACATCGTGCCGGAATTCAATTGTGCCGCCAGCGTCGACCCATGCGGTCCAGTACACAAGGTATACCGGCATCGGGCGGGTCAGTTGCATACGGAAATTCTGTTCGGTATCCAGGGTTTTGTCCACCCTTTCCAGCGACCATCCGGGCTCGTCGTGAAGCAGCAGGTCCGCCAGCTCGAAGGGCTTCTCGAGCCGCACGCAACCGTGGCTGAAGCAGCGCCGGGCGTGCGAGAACAGGGTTTTCGCAGGGGTATCGTGCAGGTAGACGTTATAGCGGTTGGGGAAAAGAAACTTGATCCGTCCGAGGGCGTTGTCCGGGCCCGGGTCCTGCCGAAACCGATAGGGGAAGCCGCGCGCCGGCACCTTGCTCCAGTTTATCGTTGCAGGATCCACGGTCCCGCCGCCGGGGGCTTTCAATACCTGCATGTACTCCCGGTCGAGATACCCCGGGTCCCGGCGCACGGTCGGCAGTATCTCGTTCACCGCGATGCTGTGGGGCACCTCCCAGTAGGGATTCAAGACTACGGTCGTAATCTTCGACGCGAAAGACGGCGTCTTTTGAAAGGGCCGGCCCACGATCACGCGCATGTGCAAGGTCCTGCGGTCGTTCTCGACGGCGTCCAGCTCCTGGCCGCCGACATTGACGATGAGGTAGCGGTCGCCAGGGTCACGGGGAAGCCATCGCCAACGCTCCATGTTCAGCTCGACCTGCAGAATCCGCTTCGATATCGGAACCTCCAGGGCGGCGCGCGTTTCGGGGCCCACCACACCGTCGGCCTCCAGCCCGTGGCGCGACTGGAAGTGCTCCACGGCTGACACCAGGGGCGGATCGACCACCCCGCTCCCGTCGTTGCGTGCGGCGGGAAGGTCGCCAAGCAGCGCAAGCCGGCGTCGCAGGGCGGCCACCTCTCCGCCGCTGTCACCCGGATGGAGGGTGCGCTCGGGCAGCCGCAGCGGCACCTCCGCGCGTTCCAGGGATCGCAAGCGGGTCAAGGCCCCTTGCAGCCGCTTGTAGGCCGCGGGTGCCGGAGCAAGACTGCGTACCAGCGCCCGCAGGTCACCCGACGCGAGCGTTTTGCCGACCAGCTTCACCAGATCGATGTTCTCCGGCGCGTCGATCGCGGAGTCCTTGAGATCGGAACGACCGGCCCGACCATAGAGCAGATCCGAGGCGTATCCGAAAAGTGCGTCGCTGAGCAGCAGATCGACGTCCGCTTTCCGTGCCGCGCTGTCCCGGCCATAGGGAGTCGCAAGAACCCGTTCGATGGATCGCTCGTGATAGGTGGCCGGTGTCAGGCCCTGCTTGCGCGATGCCCGTATGATCGAGATCAACGTCCGGGAACGGGACTCGAGCTTCCCACCCGCATTCCAGGCGGGTGCGTACCCTCGCTGTGAATAAAAGGAGCGGAGCGCATCCGCAGCCAATGGCGCGACCCTCCCCCTCAATACGACGGGTTTCGGGCCGGCGACACGGGCCTGGATCTCCGCCCGGACAGTGCCGGCCATCCCGCCCTGGTCCATGGCCATGCCCGGCTGCCACAGCACACAGCCAAGCAGGCAAAGCCATACCCTCACAGCGGAGCCGCTGCAGTTCGTGAATTCGCGCATCTCATCACTCGGCCGCGCTTTGTGCGGAGACCGGGCAGTCTCCTCGTTCGAGCCACGCACGGCCCCTTGGTCGTTGGAAACCTGCCGAAAGAACAACACGGTACCGGTCCACCGGCACCGAAAGCCTCAAAGCCCCTCCTGTGGGTCGGCCGGATCTCGTTCCCGGCGGTCTCCGGCACTTCCCACTTCCCTGTGGGTCGGAATTCATTCCGACTGAAAGAAGTCGTCGGAATGAATTGCGACCCACAATTGCGGACAGGCGCTGTTCTTGACCTCCGTCAATACGATACCACGCGGGGCCGTCCATCATCTTCCTTGGTATCCGTGCGATCCAGTCCCTGGACATCGGGAGCCAAGAAGCATGAACGCGAACAGCAAGCCAGATGAGAGCGCGCTCGGCGTGCGGTCCGAGGTGGGCCGCCTGCGCCGGGTGCTGGTGCACAGGCCGGATCTCAGCCTGCTGAGACTGACGCCGCGCAACTGTCACGACCTGCTCTTCGACGACGTGCTGTGGGTCAAGCGCGCGCGCGAAGAGCACGACGTATTCGTGGACTCGCTCCGCGACCACGGTATCGAGGTTCTGCAGCTCCGCGAGCTGCTTTCCGAGACTCTCGAGGATGCGGGGGCCCGGGCCTGGCTGCTCGACCGCATCGCGACGCCGTTGCGTTCCGGCGTTTCGATGGCCGTCGAAATGCGCGCCTGGCTCGACGAGCTGTCCGCCGCGGACCTCTCGAAGTACCTGATTGGCGGGCTCGCCAAGGCAGAGACGCCCTTCGCCGGACGGGGCCTCACCGGCGGCGTCATGGAAGAGCACGAGTTCGTCCTGCCGCCCCTGCCCAACCACCTGTTCACCCGCGACACGTCGTGCTGGATCTACGGCGGCGTGTCCCTGAATCCCATGGCCAAGCCTGCGCGCCGGCGCGAAACCCTCAACTACCAGGCGATCTACCGATTCCACCCGGTGTTCCGGGACAGCGACTTCGAGCTCTGGTTCGGCGACGAGGAGCGCGACTACGGCGACGCCACCATCGAGGGCGGGGATGTCATGCCCATCGGCAAGGGCACGGTCCTGGTCGGCATGGGCGAGCGCACCACGCCCCAGGCCGTCGAATGCCTGGCACGATCGCTGTTCGCCAAGAAGGGCGCCGAGCGGGTCATCGCCGCGGCCTTCCCGAGAGCCCGGTCCGCGATGCACCTGGACACCGTGTTCACGATGGTGGACCGGGACAAGGTGACCTGCTACCCGGAAGCGGTACAAACGTTCCGAACCTGGAGCCTGCGACCCGGTAACCGGGAGGGCGAACTGGACCTGCGCGCCGAACCGAGCTTCCTCGCCGCCGTCAGCGATGCCCTTGGCGTCGAGCTGACGATCATCCCCACCGGAGGCGACAGCTACGAAGCCGAGCGCGAGCAATGGGACGACGGCAACAACACGCTCGCCGCCGAGCCGGGCGTGGTCATCGGCTATGACCGAAATGTCTACACCAACACGCAGCTCAGGAAGGCCGGCGTGGAGGTCATCACCATCCCCGGCTTCGAGCTCTCCCGGGGACGGGGCGGGGCCCACTGCATGAGCTGCCCGCTCGAGCGCGACGGTATATAGAGGTCGACACGATCATGGTGCAGAAACTGCGCAACCGGAGCTTCCTGACCCTGGAGGATTTCTCCCCCGAGGAGATCGAATACCTGCTCGATCTCGCCGCGGAGCTGAAGGCGGCCAAGTACGCGGGAACGGAGCGGGCGAGACTGACGGGCAAGAACGTCGCCCTCATCTTCGAAAAGGACTCGACCCGCACGCGCTGCGCCTTCGAGGTCGCGATCCACGACCAGGGAGCCCACGTGACCTATATCGGACCGACCGGCTCGCACATCGGCGTGAAGGAGACAGTGAAGGACACGGCGCGGGTGCTCGGCCGCATGTACGATGCCATCGAGTACCGCGGCTTCGGCCAGTCGGTGGTGGAGGATCTCGCCGCCCACGCCGGCGTTCCGGTCTGGAACGGCCTGACGGACGAGTTCCATCCCACCCAGACCCTCGCCGACTTCCTCACCATGCGCGAGCACGTCGACAAGCCGCTCACGAAGGTTTCTTTCTGTTTTCTCGGCGACTCCCACAACAACATCGCAGATTCCCTGATGGTGGGCGCCGCCAAGCTGGGCCTGGACTTCCGTCTCGGCTCGCCTGCGGCCTGCCATCCGCGCGATGAGGTATTGAGCTACGCCAGGGGCCTCGCCGAGGAAAGCGGCGGGTCGATACTGTTGACGGAGGACATCGGCGAGGCGGTCAAGGACGTGGATTTCATCTACACGGACGTATGGGTCTCCATGGGAGAGCCGGACTCGGTGTGGGGGGAACGCATCACGCTGTTGCGTCCCTACCAGGTCACCATGGACGTCCTCGGGCGCAGCGGGAATCCACGGGTGAAGTTCATGCATTGTCTGCCGGCCTTCCACAACCGCGACACGGAGAAGGGACAGGTGATCTACGAAAAGTACGGCCTCGACGGCATGGAGGTCACCGACGAGGTGTTCGAGTCGAGCCACTCCATCGTCTTCGACCAGGGCGAGAACCGCCTCCACACCATCAAGGCCGTGATGGTGGCGACCCTGGGGGATTGACGCTTGCGCGTGGTGGCGGCGTTGGGCGGTAACGCGCTGCTCAAGCGCGGCGAACCCCTCGAGGCAACGGTTCAAAGACAGAACGTGAAGCGTGCCGCCGAGGCGCTGGCGCCGATCGCGACCAGCCACGAGCTGGCGATCACCCACGGCAACGGACCTCAGGTCGGCCTGCTCGCCCTCGAGTCCTACGCCTACCGGGAGGTGGGCGAGTACCCGCTGGATGTCCTCGGCGCCGAGAGCGAAGGCATGATCGGCTACATGATCGAGCAGGAGCTGGCGAGCCGGCTGCCCGGACGCGACACCGCCGTGCTGCTGACGCAGGTCGCGGTGGACGCGGATGATCCGGCATTCAAGAACCCGACCAAACCCATAGGACCCTGGTATGACAAGGACGAGGCCGACCGCCTTCACCTGGACCGGGGCTGGTCGTTCGTGGCCACGGGCGGCCAGTATCGCCGTGTGGTGCCCTCCCCGCTGCCCCGGCGTATTCTCGAGCTTCGGACTATTCAACTCCTGATCGAGGCGGGCGTGCTCGTCATCTCGGTGGGCGGCGGCGGTATTCCGGTGGTCGTCTCCGACGACGGGCTGATCCGAGGGGTCGAAGGCGTCATCGACAAAGACCGCGCCGCGGCCCTTCTGGCGCGCGGCCTCGGTGCTGATGCCTTGTTGCTCCTCACGGACGTCGACGCCGTCTACGCCGACTGGAGCAGCGACAACCCGCGCAAGCTGAGCGACGTCACGGTGGAGGAGCTTCAGACTCTGTCATTCGAAGCCGGCTCGATGGGACCCAAGATCGAGGCAGCCTGCGGCTTCGTCAAGGAGACGGGCGGCTTCGCCGGCATCGGCGCGCTCGAGGACGCGGAGTCGATCCTCGCCGGCGAAGCCGGCACCCGCATTCGCAGCGAAACGTAGGGTGGGGTCCCGCATAGACGCACAGCTCCCTTGATGGACGATCGTGCCCCGAATCTCCCCGGTTTCAGGGCAACCCCCAAACCTCCCTCTCCCTCCGGGAGAGGAACCCTCCTTCAGGACCGTGCCCGTTCCCCCGCACGCTCGAGAGCAGCTTGGCACAGAAATATCCACGGCGTGTGAACGAGTGAGCGATGCCCCGGCCCATGCTCGCCGTGGTCGTCCCACCTCTGCCATCGTCCCTCACCGCAACGCTGCTCCCAACGGGAAGAGGGAGCACTGGGAGCCCGGATGGTAACCAGGCGAACGATCCTATGCTTCCGACGCGGTTACAATGGGCTGATGGTGCCCTGAGCGATGAGCAAGGCGGCCACGATAGCGGCGATCACCAAGCCGACCGCGACCACGCCTTCCCAGGCGGTGAACATTCGCTCGCCTCGTTGGCGCCGCGCGATCACATAGAAAATGATCCCGGGCGCATACAGCAGGGCCACCATCAACAGGTAGGCGAGACCCGCCGCATACACCAGCCAGATGCCGTAGACGGTCGCAATCAGCCCGATCAGCATGTCCCTGCCCCTGGGGCCGGCGTTCTGCTCATAACTCTCTCCCGTCAAGGCCAGCTTCAGCGCGTAAGCCCCCGAGAACACGTACGGAACGAGGATCGCCGCCGTCGCGGTGTAGAACAGGGCGTAGTACGTGCTCTGGCGAAAGAAGGTCACGATCAGGAAGAGCTGCACCAGGGA